>JALUXQ010000081.1 GCA_027013265.1 Campylobacteraceae bacterium
GGCGACACTTTTGAAACCTGATGTTTTAGTGCTTTTAAGCAGTGCTGGCATCTTAAATAAAAAATCACTCAAAACTAGAGTTAAAATCAAAACATACAAAATCTTAAAAAAGATATTTGGAGATAGTCTATATAAAATATTTGCAACAAAAGATGTTGAGGGTTTGAGTAAAACCATGTACGAAACGCTTAAAAATGTTGTTGATGAAGATTTTAGTCTGATATTTTCTGGTTTTAAAAATAGAGCTTTTATATATTGGGGTAGAGACGACACCGCAGTCCCTTTAAGCAATGCTAAACAAATTAGTAAACATATAAAAGATAGTAAGCTTAGGATTTATGAGGGTGGTCACTTCTTTTTTATGAAAAATGCTAAGCAAATTTGCGAAGATTTTAGAGAGGATTTTTAGTTGCAATATTTTTACCTTTTTACACATTTGGTTTTTATCTCGGTTTTGGGGTACTACTTTATCAGCGCCATGCAGTGGTATAGCTATAAAATACAAAGAGTTATTTTACATTTTAATAGATATGATTGGCACCTCTATTTTTTTCTTATTCCTATTTTTGTATACTACTTAAGCGGTATCTATTTTGCTTTTTATCTATTTTTTCTTTTGCTTCCGACTATCTATTTGTGGTATAAAAAGATAGACAAAAAGCTTGTTTTTACCCCTAGAGTTAAGAGATTTTTTGCTTTTTTGATTCTTGCTTCTATTTTTCAAGATTTCTTGTGTTTATTGAGTGAGCGATGCGCGGTTTATGGAGTTATCATGCCACTATTTTTCTCTTATCTTGCTAGTTATTTGTATGAAAAGATACTTTTTGTCGGTTTTAAAAAAAGTGCAGGCAAAAAATTAGATATAAATAAAAATTTAAAAATTATCGCTATAACTGCTAGTTACGGAAAAACAAGTATTAAAAATTTCCTATATACTGTTCTATCTTCAAAATATAGCGTCTATAAAACTCCAAGAAGTATAAATACACTAGGCGGAATCATCAAAGATATCAATGAAAATCTAAGTGATGATATTGATTTTTATATCGTAGAAGCAGGAGCAAGACAAAAGGGAGATATAGACGAGATAGCAAGATTTTTAAACCCTCACATTGTCATAGTTGGAGAGATAGGAGAACAACATATCGAATACTTTGGAAATTTGGAAAATATAAGAGATACTAAGATGGAGCTTTTGCACTCAAATAGACTAGAAACCGCTTTTATACACCAAAGTGCAAATGTAAAAAAAGGTAAAAATTTAGTGATATATGGGGATGAGATAAGAGATATAGAAGCTACTCTGGATGGAACTAATTTTAAAGTACAAATTGGTGGGCAGTATGAAGAGTTCCACACCCCACTTCTTGGCTCTTTTAATGCAAATAATCTAGAAGTGGTGATTTTAACTGCTTTGTACTTAGAGATTGATATCAAAAATATCAAAAATAGCATACAAAATCTACAATGCGTTGAGCATAGACTTCAAAAGATAGATGCAAATGGTAAAATTATTATAGATGACAGTTTCAATGGCAATATGCAAGGCATGCTAAGCTCTTATAGTTTGGTTTCAACCTATGATGAAAGAAAGGTAATAGTAACACCAGGGATCGTAGAGAGTAGTAAAGAAGCAAATATAGAGTTAGCAAAAAAGATAGACGAGGTTTTTGATTTAGTTATCATTACGGGCAAATTAAACCAAAAAGTTTTAGACCAACATATAAAAAAAGCAGAAAAAATTATCCTAAAAGATAAGGAGAAACTGCAAGAAGTGCTGGCATCAGAAACCAATGCTGGAGATTTGATACTTTTTTCAAATGATGCCCCCACTTTCATGTAGCTAATTTTAAATTTTAGATATTTTTTATTATGTTATTATAGTATTATTAGATAATATAAATTCAGGGGGAAGTATGAAGTCAGATAGTCTATATATCTCAGCGCTAGAGCCAGCAACGGGCAGTTTAATAATAACCATGGGTATAATGGAACTTTTAAAAGGGAAGCTTAGTAGAGTAGCTTTCTTTAGACCAGTTATAGATGATCACGGTGAGAGGGATCATGATATATCTTTTGTTTTAGAGAAGTATTCACTAGATATGGATTATAAAGATGCCTATGGGTTTAGTACACATGAAGTAGAGAAACTCATAGCAGAAAATAGGTTTAGCTATTTTATAGAGTCTTTGCTTGAGAAATTTAAAAAACTAGAGAGAGCGTATGATTTTGTTGTGGTTGAAGGGCTAAATAACTCCTCTTTTTCTCAAACTGTTGATTTTGATATAAATCTAACGATAGCTCAAAATCTAGGAACACCATACATCAGCATACTAAAGGGTAAAAACAAAGATGCAGTTGAGATTTTTGATGAAATTTCCATAGAAACAGACTCTATCAAAAACTCTGGCTGTGTTCATATTGCTACATTTGTAAATAGAATTGACCCAAAAATTGTAAATGAGTTAAGAGGGAATCTGCTCTCTCTTGATACAAAAAAGACACCAGTTTATCTGCTGGAAGAGGTAAGTGAGCTAGATATCCCAACTGTTGCAGAGATTAAGAAAAATTTGGGATGCATACAGATACTTGGTGAGGAAGAAGACTTAAGAAGGGTTGCAAGACAGAGTAAAATAGCTGCTATGAAGTTAGAGAACTTTTTGGAGTATATAGAAGATGGCGATCTCATCATAGTTCCAGGAGACAGGTCGGATATCATTATCGGATCACTTAGCTCTGTTTTTTCAAAAAATTACCCTACAATCTCAGGGATACTTTTGACTGGTGGACTTTTGCCTCACAAATCTATAAAAGAGCTTTTTAGTGGTTTTGAAAGCTGTACTATGCCGATACTAAGTGTTGAAGATGATACATATACGACTGCCATGAAGGTGCAAGATGTACCAGCAACAATCACTCCTCAAAGTGACAGAAAGATAGCTTTGGCTATGGGTCTCTTCTCTTCAAATGTTGATACTAATTATTTGGGTGATAAAATAGTAAGTGATATTGTGAGTGATACCATTACTCCTATTATGTTTGAGTTTGGACTGTTTGAGAGAGCAAGAGCCAATAAACAAAGAATTGTACTGCCTGAAAGTGGTGACGAGAGGATTTTAAGAGCTACTGAGATACTGCTAAGAAGAGATGTGGCAGATGTTATTTTGCTTGGAGATGAAAAAGAGATACATAAAAAGAGTAGAGTTCTGGGGATAGATATATCAAAAGCGACATTTATTAACCCTAAGACTTCGCATTTGATGGAAAAGTATATCAATGTATTTTATGAGCTAAGAAAGAAAAAAGGATTAACTCTAGATATTGCAAAACAGTCGCTTGAACTTGATAGTTATTTTGCTACTATGATGGTTCATTGCGGTGATGCAGACGGCATGGTTTCAGGTGCAATTCACACAACTCAAGATACGATTAGACCAGCTCTACAAATCATCAAAACAAAACCAGATATATCGATAGTTTCGAGTGTGTTTTTTATGTGTTTGGATACAAAAGTTTTGGTATATGGAGATTGTGCCGTAAATCAAGATCCAAATGCTGAACAACTCGCACAAATAGCCATGACATCTTCACAGACAGCTAAAATATTTGGTATAGAGCCTAGAGTTGCTATGCTCTCTTACTCTACTGGAGATTCAGGCAAAGGAGATGATGTAGAAAAAGTGAGAGAGGGTGCAAAAATCGTCAAAGAGAATATGCCAGATTTACTAGTTGAAGGACCTATTCAATATGACGCTGCCATAGATGAAAAGGTAGCAAAAACAAAACTCCCTAATAGCAAAGTGGCAGGAAAGGCCACTGTCTTTATATTTCCTGATTTAAATACAGGTAACAATACCTATAAAGCAGTGCAAAGAAGCTCAGGTGCCATAGCGATTGGACCAGTTTTACAGGGCTTAAATAAGCCAGTAAATGACTTAAGCAGAGGTTGTTTGGTAGCAGATATCATAAATACAGTTGCTATCACAGCTATTCAGGCACAAGGGGAGTAGAGTATGAAAATTCTAGTGCTAAATAGCGGAAGCTCTTCTATAAAATTTCAACTTTTCAATGCTAAAACAAATGAATCTCTCGTAGCAGGAGTCATAGAGCAGATTGGAGAAAAACTTTCTCATGCAAAGATAAAATTTGGTAGCAATGAGTTGGAAAAAAATATAGCCATACCAGACCACAAAGAGGGTTTGGAGATGATGAACTCTCTTTTGATAGAGTCAAAAATCATAAAAGATTTATGTGAATTAGATGGCATAGGACATAGAGTAGTTCACGGTGGAGAGGAGTTTTCAAAGCCAGTAATTATCGATGAAAGTGTGATAAAACAGATAGAAAAACTGATACCTTTGGCTCCACTTCACAACCCTGCAAATTTGGAGGGAATTAAGAGTTCGATTGAACACTGCCCAAATGTTCCACAAGTTGCTGTATTTGACACAGCTTTTCACTCAAGCATACCTCCACATGCCTACATGTATGCACTTCCTTATGAAACTTATAAAAAAGACGGGGTTAGAAGATATGGGTTTCATGGAACTTCACACCATTTTATAGTCAAAGAGGCAGCCAGATACCTGAACATCGATGTAGATAAGTTAAATGCCATCACACTCCACCTTGGAAATGGTGCTAGCATGAGTGCTGTTAAAAATGGAAAAAGTATCGATACCTCTATGGGTTTGACTCCACTTGAAGGCTTAATCATGGGTACAAGATGTGGCGATATAGACCCAGCCATCGTCTTCTATCTTGCAAGAGTCGAAGGGTTAAGTATAGATGAGCTTGATAATATGCTAAACAAAAAGAGTGGACTCAAAGGGATTTGTGGTAACAATGACATGCGAGAAGTAGCAGACATGGCAGAAGAGAGCGATGAAAAAGCAAAATTGGCACTAGATATGTTTAGCTACAGAATCAAAAAATATATCGGCTCATACTCTGCAGTTTTGGGTAGAGTTGATTGTTTGATTTTTACAGGCGGAATCGGTGAAAATGATATAGATGCCAGAAAAAACAGTTGTTCAAACTTGGAAAATTTGGGTATTTCACTTGATTTGGAAGCAAACAACCAAAGAGCAAAAGAGATACTGAAGATAAATACAGAAAAAAGCAAAGTAAAAGTTTTGGTGATTCCTACAAACGAAGAGCTAGAAATAGCCCTACAAGTTAAATCTTTGATATGATTTTTGGATAGATATTTGCCCGAAAAGATTAAAAAACTACTTTTTTATATCGTTTGGGCTTTGATATTGTCCTATTTGTATATTAAGTTTGCAGAGATAAAACCGTTTGGCAGGGAGTCCAATTTTGAAAAAAATAGTTGTAAAAATAGTGATATAAAACCTAACAAAATCATAAAATACAGAGGGTTTTTAAAACAAAATCCTCTGTATAGCTTTGATAAAAATTAGATTGAAGGCATCACATGCTTTTTAGTGAAACACTAGTCTATTAGTGTGGTAAGAATAACAAAAAAAGCAGTTTCTAAGCATATAACTGGTATATTATACCTTTATCATAAAGACAGTTCATGGATGAGGATGTTGTTGTAGATAACCTCACTAAATAACATACAGATTTTATAGAGGATAATTATGAAAGATTTATTAAAACAGATTCCGATATTTGAAAATTTTAATGATGATGATCTTGTCTATCTTCAAACAATATCAACGGTTCAAACACTTAAAAAAAACAGTATAGTATTTTTCAAGGGGGACGAACCTCGATATCTTCATGTTCTTCTTGAAGGTAGCTTGAAAATATACAAGTATAACCAAAACAATAACGAAGTGATGTTAAAAATGCTAAATACTGCCTCTCTTGTAGCAGAACTTGCGAATCTTGAACATATGCCTTACCCATCTAATTGTTCAACTCTGGAGGAATCGAAATTATTATTGATTGACTATGGCAAGTTTGAAAATCATTTTTTAAAAGATTCTAAATTTCTGTTTATGTTTGTTAAATCTTTAACAAACGCCATTTTAATGCTAGAAAAAACCATATCTTTTAATCTAACATTAAATTCAACTTCAAAAGTGGCAAGACATCTTTACGAAATTTTTCCAAGCTCTTGTCATATGAATCATAAAATAAGAGCTTCTACATTAAACATGACACCTGAAACTTATTCAAGAATTATTAGGAAGTTCAAAGATGAAAATCTAATAAAAGAAGAAAATGGTAAAGTTGAGATACTTGATGAGGAGAAACTCAAAAAGTATTTTGATGCTTAGAGGTGCCTTTAATTGATTTGTGTCAATGATATATTTTTGAAAGTGATGTATAATTCCCAAAAATAGTTAGGAGTGAATATGTCTGATTTAAAAATTACAAAACCAGATGACGCAAAAGAGATAAAAGTTGAAGGCCAAACAGTACCATTTTATGAGTATAAAATAGATGGCACAACCTATATAGAATTTGACACTTCAAGATGTGGTCCACCAGAGCCTATGGTAAATGCTATGTTAGCAGTGGGACTTATAAAAGATAAAAATACAAAAGTTATCATGATAAACCACAAGAGCCCAGCAGGGTTACTACCTAAAATAAATGCAAATTTTGACATAGAAGAGGGCACCTTAGATGATGGAAAAGCGAAATTGATTTTTTCATATAAAGAGGGTATGAGTGAAAAGGCAGATTTAAGCGACAACAGCTGTCACGGATAAAAATGGCAAAAAATTTAGCAACAGATATGGCACCGCCATTCATTTTGGTGGCACACTACTTTATAGCAGGAGCCATATTCTATATGATTACTGCTTTTGTGTTGCCTTTTTATGCAAATGATATAAGTGGATATTTTCTCTCATCTTCGATAGCATCATTGATGCATCTGTACCTGCTTGGTTTTGTGATGATGGTGATATTTGGTGCGATGTATCAGCTCATACCTGTAGTTCTTGAAATTCCAATATTTTCAAAAGATTTTGCATATGTGCAATTTTATCTATTTGTTAGTGGGATTTTGATTTTTACTTTCGGTTTATGGGATGAGACATATACGCAAATCATACCATATGGTGCACTGCTTATGTACCTCTCCATGCTCATCTTTGTGGCTAATGTATTTTTGACATACAAAAATATAATCAGATGGGATATAGTGGCAAAATTTATTTTGGCTTCAAATCTCTTTTTGACCATAGGAGTCACAATCGGTTTTATCATAGCCTTGAGCCTGATATATGGATATAGTGTAGATATTTTGGAATTAGTTCAAATGCATATTGCTACAACTATATTTGGTTATGTGATTATGACTATCATGGGAGTTGGCATGATTTTACTCCCTATGTTTTCACTATCGCATGGATTTAAACAAAAAGCTATAGAAATGGCATTTTATGCGATAATCATAGGGCTACTTCTGTTTTTAATTGGGACAATTGTTGGAAATGATATTTTGAAATTTAGTGGAGTATTTTTTTGCACTATTGCTATATTTCTTGCTCTTTATCAAATGTATCTTATATTTTCAACAAGAATCAGAAAACAAAATGACTTTTGGGCAAAAAATATGATGGCTTCATTTGTGACTCTTATCATCTCATTTCTTATGCTTTTAGCGGGAATTGTCACACAAAATGAAACTTTTTACATACTTTTTGGCTTTACGCTCTTTTTTGGTTTTTTTACTTTTTTTATAGTAGGACATATCTACAAAATACTCCCTTTTTTGGTGTGGTATCAGAGGTATTCACCGCTTGTAGGAAAAATCAAAGTACCTATGCTAAATGACATGGTAAAAGAGAAGGTAGCTGATATTCAGTTTTGGATGACACTAATAGGACTGCTTTTGGCTATATTTGCAATCGGTTTTAAAATCACTCTTTTATTTGAGATAGGAGCAGTGATTATGGGAGTAGGAACACTACTTGTGATATATAATATATATTTTACATTAGTGTATGGCATAGAGGAATTAAAGAATTAACTCGAAAAGTTTTACTTTTTGTAGCTTTAGGGGGTTGTAGGGACTTTAGTCCCTGCCACTATAACGAGCTTTGCTCATTATAGTGTGTAAGAATAGTTAAGAAATTATAATGAAGGACTTAAAAATGGCAGTAACTAAAGAGATGGTTTATGATGCAACAAAAACAGTGATAGACCCAGAGGTTGGATTTGATATTTATGCTTTGGGCTTGATATATGATGCTAAAGTTGAGGGTGACAAGGCACATGTAACTATGACGCTTTCGACTAGAGGTTGTCCTTTGCATGAGATGATGAAGCAGTGGACAAAAGAGGCTGTCGAAAAAATTGATGGCATAAACAGCTGTGAAGTAGAGATAGTTTGGGAGCCAGAGTGGAATATTACAATGGCTAGCGATGAAGTTAAAAAAGCATTGGGGGCACTATAATGAATGGTTTTCCAGATTTTTTTACAAAAGTTCCAGGAATCACAACTTTTGACCCTCTTGCTTTGACTTTAGGCACTGTTGAAGATGGAATTATCAAATTTAGATATACTCAGATTGTCAAATCAGCAGGACATAGTTGTCCAACGGTTGCAGGTGCATATCTCATGACACTTAAGGCTCTTGATGCACTCTATACAGATACAATAGCTGTTAGAGGCGAGATAAAAGTAGAGTTTAAAGAAGATTTAGAAGATGGAGTTGCAGGAGTTATCGCAAATGTGATTTCAAATATAACGGGAGCTACTCAAAAGAGTGGTTTTAAGGGGTTAAGCGGAAGATTTGCAAGGCACTCTTTGATGAGTTTTAATGCAGATATAAGCTCAAGTGTAAGATTTACTAGGGTTGACAATGGGAAAAGTGTGGATGTGTACTACAATCCAAATGTAGTCTTGCCAGATCCAAAAATGCCAGAGTTGATGAGACTTGTAGTCTCACAAAATGCAACAGATGAACAAAAAGTAGAGTTTGGAAAACTTTGGCAAGAGAGAGTAGAGAGAATTTTAATAGATAACTTTGATAATGAGAATATGATAAAAGTATCTTTAGTTACTTGGCGGAGTAATAATTTGCCTTTAGAAGTGTCTTAAGGTAGTTTCCAGTATAATACTGTTTTTATAAATAGGATAAAGGATATTTGTTGGTTTATTTAACTGGGGCAGGACCTGGAGATATTGATCTTTTGACGATAAAAGCACTAAAAGTCATAAAAGAAGCAGATGTTATAATATATGACCGCCTAGCAAATTTAGATATATTAAAAGAAGCTAAAAATGGATGTCATTTTGTCTATGTTGGCAAAGAAAATGGCCATCACATAATGCCTCAAGAGAAGATAAACGAGACCATATATCAAAACTCTTTAAAAAATAATACGATAGTGCGACTAAAGGGTGGAGATCCTTTTGTTTTTGGAAGAGGAGGAGAAGAGGGTAGCTATCTAAAAAGTATGGGTGTTAAATTTGAGATTATTCCAGGAATTACTTCTGCCATTAGTGTTCCTGCATATGCTGGCATTCCTGTTACTCATAGAGGAGTTTCTGTTTCATTTAGGGTTATAACAGGGCATGAGTCATTAAGCAAAAATAGCTCACAGATAGATTGGGGGAGTCTAAAAAATGATGATACGCTCGTTTTTCTCATGGGGCTTCATAATTTATCAAAAATTTCTACTAAACTGATAGAGATTGGAAAGCCAAAAGACTTTCCTTGTGCAGTTATATCAAGAGGAACTACAAAAGAACAAAAAACTGTAGTAGGTACACTTGGTAATATACTCCAACTCTCAAGAGATATACCAACACCAGCCTTGATTATTGTTGGAAGAGTGGTTGAATTAAGAGAGCAGTTGCATTGGTTTAAATGATGAATTTTCATAAATATATAAAAGCTGTAGGTACTGGTCCTAAAAGTAATCATGATTTGAGTTTTGAAGAGAGTGCGGACATGATGACGCAAATCTTAAACCGCTCAGTTCATGGCGAACAAATTGCTGCATTTTTACTCGGCTGGAGAATGAAGTCAGAGAGCATAGATGAGTTTAAAGGTGCCATCAAAGCTTGCGATAGTTTTATAAAAAAGAGACACATAGAAGATTCACTCGAACTAGGATATCCGTTTGATGGAAAGGCTAAAAATCCATATATTTTTCCACTGGTTTCACAGATTCTCCAAAACCAGAATTTGAATCTAGTCGTATCTGGAGATATTTTGCAACCTGCTAAATGTGGAATTACAACAAAATATATTTGTGATAATATAAAATTACCGCCTAATTTATACTATTTTGATAGATTTGACTTTTTTAAAAATCTCCACGATTTAAGTCAAGTTCGTAATCGCTTAGGACTTCGTACAGGGCTAAACACAATAGAGAAACTTTCACAGGTTGGAAATAGCCAATACGCAATAACAGGTGTTTTTCATAAACCATATGTTAAAAAATATATAGAAATTTTTGGCTACAGATACAAACGGCTAGCCTTAATCCAAGGCAATGAAGGAACTCCTGAGTTATTTAGCAAAGGAAGTCTTTGGGTTTTTTCAAAAGGTAAAACAGAAGAGTTTGAGATTAATCCAAATTTTTACGGTATAAAATATAAAAATCCCATAGAGAGAATCACTCAAGAAGAGTCACTTCAACAATTAAAAAATCCTACAAAAGAGTGTAGAGAACTAGCTTTATTAAATGCTGCTATATATCTTTTTGTTAGCAACAGAGCAAATAGCATAGATGAGGCTTACGAAAAGATTAAAATTTCTCGATAAATTTCTCTGCTTTTTTATCTAGCATGTTCATTCTTTCTTTTCCTTTTGGGAGAGATTTTCTTAATTCTTTCATCTCTTTTAAGAAATTTGAGATATTCTTGGGGATCAATTTTGAGAGATAGATTCTTAAGTGTTTAGCGAGCGCGGGGGATGTGCCAGAAGTTGATATCGCTATCGTTAAATCATCTTTTTTAACATAAGATGGAAATATAAAATCACAATAATCAACAGCATCAACAGCATTGCAAAGGCAACTAATCTTTTTAGCTTCTAGAAATATATCTTTTTGCAAAGATATGTCATCAACTGCCACTATTACAATCTTAAAAGTATCAATATCCCCCTTTTTATATCTTCTTTTTTTGTAAGATAAGTTTTTTTCTTCTATCTTTTCTAATAATTCTGGCAAAAAATATTCAGCAATTAATGTGATATCTTCTGTAAAATCAAGTAGGCGAAGAAGTTTCTCATGCGCTATGTGTCCGCCACCAACTATAAGTATCTTTTTATCATCAAGTTTTAAAAATGCTGGAAAATATGCCATAATTTAAAAATATCTTAAAAATAGTCCACCAACTATAGATATGGCTATGGTAAGCACAATAGTAAATAGATTGTATTGAAAATTACTAAGTTCTATTTTTTTATCGAAAAAATCTGTTATTTTTATAGCTGGATATATAGAAAAAAACAGTAAAACAACAGAGAAAACCAATATAAAAACTATATCTTTCATATAAACCCTATTTTTTTGTATTTTTGTATATTACAGCAAAAATTGTGAATTTCTTATAAAATGATAAAAAAATAGAAAGATTGATATAAATCAATGCTTTTTTATAGTTTAATATAATATAATACATAATAATAAGATAAGGATGTTTATGACAGAACCATTATATATTAGACCCATTATCGAAGTTAGCGATTTTCTGCCCATTTTTGTTTCTGCTGCTCTTATTTTATTGTTCGGTTTAATTTACGCAAGTGTAGTGACACTTGTAAAAATGCAAAGACTCAAAAGTATATATATGTTTTTAGCATATTTCTTTTGGATTTTGCAGATTTATTGTACATACTTTCTTACGATGAAGATCCATAGTCAGCCATTTACCATAAAGGCTATGATGATTGCTATGGTTGCTTATCTGATGGTGCCTCATATTTACTACTATCTGATAACAAAATCTGAAGAGAGATATGAAGACTAAGAAAACTATCCTTATGCATCTTTATGGTGTGTAATTAAGTTACAAAGGAGGACAAATGTCTAGGAAAAAAGTATCCGTTTGGTCGGATAACCGTTTTTGGCAAAGATCTGCTACATGGGTGACAGGTTTTGCTTCGCTTTTGCTGATATGGTTAACATTTGACACCATGGGACAAATATCTATGGGAAATCAAAAAGACATAGATAACCATGTAGTTAAAAGAGTTCCATCTGCGACTGTTATCAACTATAAAGTTGAGTATAATATGAATAATCATAGAGGCCATGAGGTTCCAGTAATCGGTGGTGATGATGGAAAAGGCAACTCTTTGTTTAAAGTCAAAGAGAAGTTTTTTGGTAGAGATGATTATTCTCAAAAAGAGGCTGATGCACTTTTGCATCTTGGTAAGCTCGCTTCTCAGGCTAAAAACTGTATGGATTGCCACACGCTTCTAGGAAATGGAGCATACTATGCGCCAGATCTTACCAAAGCTTGGTTAGATCCTGCTTGGGGCAAAAATGGACCAATGCAAGCCATGACAGGCAAAAGCACAAAAGAGGAGGCTATGGCTGAATTTTTACAACATCCAGGAAAGTATCCAACTCATGCAAGGATGATGCCAAATCTTGGAATTACACCAAAAGAGGCCGTAGGACTTGTGGCATTTTTGAAACATATGGCTACAATCGATACAAATGGCTTTCCAAGAGGTTTTGGAAAGATTAAGGAAGGAGTAGTTTATGCAAAGACAAAATAACTTCAAATACGAATCTCAAAAATTAGGAAGTTGGTACTTTACAGTTGCAGTCATACTCTTTGGCGCACAACTTGTTTTAGGCTTAGTATCTGCTATCCAATTTATATATCCATCTTTTTTGTATGATATTCTTGATTTTTCAATCACTAGAATGATACATATAAATGCACTTGTTGTATGGATGGTGTATGCTATGATAGGCTCTGTGTATTATTTGCTACCTGATGAAACTGGTATCGAGACAGTTGGAATTGGCATGGGAAAACTACTATTTTGGATATTGACACTAGCTGTAACAGTAGTAGTGCTTGTATATATCTTCATTCAAGTTGGACCTGCAACTCAAGCAACAATCTGGCTTATCACAGAGGGTCGAGAGTATATCGAAGCTCCTAGATGGGCAGATATCGGTATAGTTGTAGTAGTTCTTGGTTTCTTGGCAAATACATTCCTAACAGCATTAAAAGGTAGAAGAACTGGAATCATGACAGTGATTTTATCAGATATGATAGCCTTGGCTGGTCTATATCTAGCCGGAATGTATTTTACAGATAATATCTCAATGGATCAATACTGGTGGTGGTGGGTTATACACCTTTGGGTTGAAGCTACTTGGGAAGTTATGGTAGGAGCACTTGCTGCTTACGCACTTATAAAAGTAGTTGATGCAAAAAGAGAGATAGTTGAAATGTGGCTTTGGATAGAAGTTGCTATGCTGTTTGGATCTGGAATACTAGGTCTTGGACATCACTATTTCTGGATAGGTACACCTGAGTATTGGTGGGAAATAGGAGCACTATTTAGCGCACTAGAGCCTATGCCACTTATTGGGATGTTTGTACATGTACTTTATGATTGGGGCAAAGAAAAAGGTTTAAAAGAAAATAGTGGAGTAGATACTAGTTCAAACAACACTCCAGCTCTTCTTTGGCTCATATCCAACGGCTTTGGAAACTTTTTAGGTGCTGGTGTTTGGGGATTTTTCCATACACTGCCACAAGTAAATATCTATACACATGGTACTCAATTTACAGCAGCTCACGGACACCTTGCATTTTTTGGTGCATATGCTACGATACTCACAGCTATGTTTTATATGGGTATTCAAGGTAAATACGGTATCAAGAAGCTTAGAGCAACATTTGCTTCCAAAATGGCAATTTTTCTCATAACTTTTGGAGTTTTAGGAATGACAGTTGCATTAACGATAGCTGGTTATGAACAAGTTCTTATAGCAAGGGCTCAGCTTGGTGCCACATGGGATGCATTTTTTGTAGCTCAAAACCAACTATGGATGTCTCAAGCGATGGATTGGAGGCTTATTATGGGTATAGTCACAACGGTTGGATTTTTCTATTTGGTAAAAGATTTACTTACAATTAGTAAAAGTCCTAAAAATGTTTACAAATAAAGGAGTAAAAAATGATAGAAACTTTTACAGATATAAATTATAGTTTTTTTGGACTCTTAAACCAGGGTCCTTTAACTTTGAGTCTCTTTCTGCATCTACTGGTGGTTCTTCCAATGTTTTGGATTTACTTTCAAGAGAAGAAGAGATTAGAGAGCGAAAACTAGAGTGTTTTAAGTAGGTGCCTATTTGGCACCTACTTTTAAATTCCAAAGAAGTGATGTATAAAATCAACCTCTTTTTTATTTTTTAGGCTAAAAGATTTTATCGATTTGTTATTATCATCGTGAATTGACAAGACATAACCGCTAATACTAAGATATTTTTTACCCCATTCTTTTTTTAGTTCATCCAACCTTTTGTAAACAAGTTCATTTGAAGGCTTTTCTTTCGTACCTGTTTTTGTATTCACTATAGTTAATCCTGCCAATCTTTTTTCTAGTTTGTATGGCATATATGGTGATATTAAACTCATGACCTCTTTGTTTTTTGATTCTGGCATGGCGTTGTTAAAAGCTAAAAAGCTTAAAAACACAAATACAAAAATCAGACCTATAAAAGTGATTTTACTCATAATTCTCCCTCGTAATATATTTCTAAAGTTTATCTAATTTTAATGTGCACCTAAATCATGCCGTTTTTTGTATAAAATCAAGATAAATATTCATCGATTTTTAAATTTAAAGGCGTTGACACTGTTATGGAATTATTTGGGATTGGCTTTTAACTAGCAATTTGGGTTAAATTATGATATAATAGGTGAAAAGCAAATTGTAAGGAGTTGACTCTATCTCTTTTGCTAAACAAAAAAAGGATTCAACATGAAATATAAAAGTATGTCGGTTTCACTCATCTTTATGAAGATTTTTTTTGGA
>JALUXQ010000082.1 GCA_027013265.1 Campylobacteraceae bacterium
CTTCTCGATCCTCATCCGTCGCGATATATATGGTCTCAGCCTTTTTTGCCAACTCCTTGATCTCTTTTACGATTTTTGAGTGATCCCTTGGAGTTCTATACTCTGGAGTAAACTTACCATCTTCTATCTTTATACCAAAACTGCTTTTTGGCAAATCCCTAACATGCCCTTTTGAGGCGATAACAGAGTAGTTTTTGCCCAAAAAATTTTTGATTGTTCGTGCTTTTGTCGGTGATTCGACTATGATTAAATTTTTCATTTTTTACCTATTTATACACCAAATTCTTTTAATCTCAAGCTTAGAGACAAATCCTCCCTTTGGTCTGAGTCTCACACTTAAAATCAAAAAAATTTGGTGTATTTATAAAACTTTTTGTGAATTGTAGCGAAAACAGGTAAATTTAGCTAATTTTTCTTATAACACAAATAATTCCATAACATTTTCTCTACCTCTTAATTCATAAAAAACTCATTTTTTTGAATCCAAAAGCACCAAATAAGGCTACAGAATCACACTTTAGACATTTTTGACTCTATTTGTATCAAATTTTGCAATTTTTGTGCAAGATTCACAGTTTTAGAGATACTATAATGCCCCTAAAAAGCTAAATATTGCCACAGGTAGCCTTGTTCTTCTTCCAAAGATTTGTTATGCTTATTCTGAGCCACTTGCAAATTCCCACAAAAGCAGCTAATTTAATTTTTTTGTAGTTAAAAAAGTTGAATCTAATTTCAGATAAGTTATAATTTTTTACTACAAAAATTTAACCCAAAAGAGATTCAACTTATGTCTAGAATTATACCAACTCTATCAAAAATGTGGCTTAAAGTAGTCAATCTTGAAAACTCACTCTTTCCTAAACTACAAGAGAGTTTGAGAATAGAAGAATTCAGTTCCAAAGAATCTAAGCTTATCAGAGTACTTGACTTTGCTGAGATAGAAAAGTTTATAACTATCACTTCACCAACAAACACTCCAAAATACAGGGAACAAATAGCAAGAGCATTTATTGCTAAAAGCGTTTATAATTTACAAACAACAAGAGATCTGATAGATAGACTCCAAAACGACAGAACCTTGCGAATACTATGTGGTTGGAGATACAAAAACGAGATTCCAAGCGAAGCTACTTTTAGTAGAGCTTTTGATGAGATTAGTGAGTTGAATATAGCCCAAAAAGCACATGAGAAATTTGTCCAAGAGTATCTCAGTAAAAAAATATTTTTCTATAATGCAACCGATGCTACTAAAATACTGCTAAGAGAAAAACCAGTTAAAAAAGCAAAAAAAGAAACAAGAGTAAAATACAAGGCTGGACGACCTAAAAAGGGTGAAACACGAAAGCCAATCAAACCAAAAATATTGGAACAACAAAAAGAGTTGCAAACAGTAAAAGAAAAACTCTCATTAATCTCCACTGACTGTGGAGTTGGAGTTAAACAAAACTCAAAAGGCAATCGTGAAGTATGGATAGGTGGTAAACTGCATATCTCTACAGTAGATGGGGATATTCCAATAACAGCATTTTACTCAGGTGCTAATGTGCATGATAGCTCAGTGGCACTGCCACTTATGCAAGAGACAAGTAAAAGAGTAAACTACCTTTATGACCTACAAGATGCAGGATATGATGCTGATATTATTAGGGAATATTCATATGTATTAGGACATCGTCCCATTATAGACATTAACCCTAAAAACTCAAAAGTACTTAAAGCAAAAATTGAATTGCAAAAACATGAAAGAGAAACATTTACATACCTAAATCAACACTTGAATTGTGATAAAGAGCACTATAATCAAAGAAGTATGGCGGAGAGAGTAAACAAACTTTTAAAAGATGATTACGGATGCAATACAATCTACTATCAAGGAGCTGTAAAAGTAGCTTCTGTTCTTGCATTTGGCATCTTATCTATTTGCATAGATCAGAGTTTAAAACTAGTGACATGACAAAAGATAAAAAGTATCAAAGAAAGAGAGAATTTTAATCATTAAACCATAAAGCACGGGGTAAAAATGGCAATTTTATAAAAATTTAGTAAAAATGAGGTAAAATATCACAAATATACCTTATCGAGATTTTTTTAATCTTAAAAATTAGGATGAGGAGAGATTAGTCGCTTGTGTGGGTTGGAATTTGCAAGTGGCTCAATAAAATGAAATATTGGATAGTTAGAACAAAATGGAATGATGATGGAGAACAAATAGATAGATTTTTATCTGAAAATATTTGGCAAAATGGTTATAGTGATAAATATGTTGAAAGTGTCAATAATATATCAGTAGATGATATTTTACTTATAGCAAATGGCTCTTATATCGAGTATTATGGTGTTTGCACTCACAATGCCTTGAATGGAAAAACTATAGAAGTAGAAAAATGGAAGAAATTAACTGAATCTATCTATATTCCTGCGAAGGGAAATTATATTAAAACTATTTCTCAACTTAATAATAAAACTTATATAAATAGAATTGATGAATATATAAAAACAGGTGAATTGATACAATCGCTAAGCATAAAGTCTCTGAAAACTACAAATTTTATGTCTCTACCAAATAAAAAACTATCTTTATCTAGTGGTATAAATATATTTATAGGTGAAAATGGTTCAGGAAAAAGTCAAGTGCTTAAACTATTATATGGTGTACTTGATGCAAACAATGAATTAGCAATCGAAAAAGAAGAAGC
>JALUXQ010000083.1 GCA_027013265.1 Campylobacteraceae bacterium
ATTCCAACAATTCCTATGACAACCGCTATCAAAAATGGTTTATGAAGTCTGCTTTTTTTATACAATTCAATAGAGAGCACCACAAAAAGAGCAGTCAAAGAGAACTCTATGCCTTTATAGTTAAACGGCAGGATATTACCCAAAATTGCTCCTATTACACTGCCTATAATCCAGTAACTCTGATTTAATGCTGTGATGGTAAGATATACCTTCTCCCTATTTTTTTCCGCTATATTGCTTGTTTTCAGAAGTGCAAAAGTCTCATCAGTCAAACCAAATATAAGATAGTTTTTCTTCCAAGAAAAGTTCTTAAAACTACTTATCATGGAGAGTCCATAAAATGTATGCCTAAGATTTAGTAAAAATGTAGCGATTCCAATCTCAAGTATAGTTGCCTGTGACGCAAAAAGGGTTAATGCTAGAAATTGCCCACTTCCTGCAAATATAAAAGTTGACATGAAAAAGGCATAATACCAAGGTATCATCATCTTTGAAAGCAAAAGCCCAAATGCCATGCCTAAAGGGATATATCCCATCAAAACAGGTATTGTGAGCTTAAAAACAGATAGAAATTTCATCTATTTTTTATGTATTTATCAAGGTATTTTTTTGTAGTATCTTGAGAGTTTACTTTTTTTTCTGCATGCTGAGGTTTTTGCATATTTATGGGCTTTGCATCGCTATAATATATGTGGTTTATTAGTGCTAATATCACTACAACCAAAACAAAAGGCAAAAGAATCAACATAAAAATTTATCGTTTAAGTGCATTTACAGTTTGGAGCATTTGATCACTTGTTGTGATAGCTTTAGAGTTTGCCTCATATGCTCTTTGTCCTGTTATTAAATCTGTCATCTCTTCAACCAACTGAACATTGCTCATCTCTACAAAATTCTGTCTTATCTCGCCTAGTCCATTTAAACCTGGAGTACCTGTGGTAGCAATTCCTGAAGCTGTTGTATCTATAAGGTTATTGTTTCCTAGCGAATGGAGACCTGCTGGATTCACAAAATTTGCAATCTCAATTTGTCCTATTTGATTCAATGCTGTCTGACCAGCCTGTAAAACTGAAACAGTTCCATCAGTTCCTACTGAAATCTGAGTAGCATCTGCAGGTATAACTATATTTGGTACCAATTTGAATCCATCACTATTTACAACATTTCCATCTCTATCTAACTTAAAAGAGCCATTTCTTGTATATGCTGTTGTACCATCTGGAAGTGCAACTTGAAAAAAACCGTGTCCTGTTATAGCCATATCAAGTGGATTACCAGTCTCTTTAAAATTTCCTTGCGTAAACTGTTTTGCAATAGCCGTTGGTCTGACGCCAAGTCCAGTCTCTATGCCAGTTGGAGATACAGTAGTGCTACTTGTCGAAGTACCAGCATATCTCATGGCTTGATACATCAAATCCGCGAACTCTGCTCTTTGTTTTTTATAACCTATTGTATTTACATTTGCAATATTATTTGATGTTGTATCTATCTGTTTTTGCTGTGCTATCATGCCAGTTGCTGCCGTATATAATGAACTTACCATCTATCTTCCTTTTATGCTCTAACTGATGCGAGCTTTCTTATCGCATCTATATTTAAATCATTCATATGAGAACTCATCACTCTTTGGTACATCTCTACAATTCTATTTGCCTCAATCAATCCTACCATTTGAGAAACAGGATTTACATTGCTTGTTTCCAAAAATCCTTGAGCTACAATATCTTGGCTTTTTGATTGTTGTAAAGCACTTATATCTGGATATTTAAAAAGATTGTTACCCTCCTTTGTAAGACTTTTAATATCATTTGTTGTTGCGATAAATATCGCTCCTGAGCTATCTCCATTTAGGTATATATCTCCACTTTTACCGACTGTAAAATTTGTATTTGGTGGAATTTTGATAAATTTTGAATTAGCAAAATAATCAGCCGGCAAAACAGGATACCCCTCTTTTGTACTTAAAACTCCATCACCATTTATAACAAATGAGCCATCTTGTGTGAGTCTTATACCGTTTGGCGTCTTTACCATAAAAAATGCGTCTGCACTCTTTAGTGCAAAATCAAGACTGTTTCCGCTATTTTTCATACCGCCTTGGGTAAATTTTGTATATTGCTCAACAATCTGAGGAACTCCATCTACACTAGAATTTAAAAACTTTGCACCCTCTTTTGTATTATTGGCTATGGGCATATTGTCCTGAGCATCTTTAAAAATCCTCTTAAAATCTCCAACAACAACATCATCTTTTTTAAAAGCTGTTGTGTTTAAATTTGCAAGATTATTTGATATGACATCAAGCCTGTTAAACTGTGTGACCATAGCACCCGTAACATCATAATATCCACTTTGCACGAAATACCGCCTTGTATTTATCTAAGTATCTTAAAGTAAAGCAATATATGTTCCAACTATTTTTCTACTCCTTTTAACATTCTTTTAAATATATTTGGGTATAATCCATTCCTTAAACTGACCTTGCACACTATAACGCACTCATAGTAGTTTTAGTGGTGTTTGAGTATGAGGCACTCTTTTGAGTCATAGCCATAGCTATGGCGATAAAAGAGTAACGAAATAATCAAATATCAATAAAGCTATATTTTAGGATAAAATGAGAAAGTGCTTACTGCTTCGTTAGTTAACTTCCACCATAGCTTCGGCTATGCTAAAAGTTAACTGCCTCGCATTAAACATTTTCTCACTTTACTATGAGTGCGTTATAGTGTGCAAGGTCAGTTTTACTACACCAATAACAAGGGGCTACAACGCATGTCCACCAAAGAAATTTATATCCAATTAGAAAATCTATTTAAAGAGAATGAAAAAGGTCATGTTACATATGAAAAAGTGATGGATGTTTTTCCAAAACAACCTACTGCCTCAAATGCTAAAAAAGTTATTGCTCTTCTAAAAAAATATAAAGTTTCTTTAGTAAGTTCAGCTGAAATAGCAAAATTAAGAAACAAACAAGAAGCGCAAAAGAGAGAAGAAGAGAGACAAAAGCTACAAGATGAAGCACTAGAAGAAGAGTTCGACTTAGCGAGCGAAAAAGAGCTACTAGAGTGGTCAAGAAGTGATAGTCCTGTTAGAATGTACCTAAGAGAGATGGGGCAAATTTCTCTACTGACCAAAGAAGAAGAGATAGACATCAGCAAAAAGATAGAGTTTGGTGAAGATATAATCATAGATGCCTTCTGTTCTGTTCCATATTTGATAGATTTTATCATTGACTATAAAGAGGCTCTAATAAACAGAGAGAGAAGAGTAAAAGAGCTTTTTAGAAGCTTTGAAGACGATAATGACGATGATGATGATGACGACGATAGTGCAAAAACCAAAAAAGTAAACAAAAAAGATGACAGCAGAACTATGAAAGTTCTAGAGAGTTTTAAAATGCTTGAAAAAGCCAAAAAAGATTGGATGAAAACTCTTCAAAAGGAGCCTGTTGACTTAGATAACCCAGAAAAAAAGATGGCATATGATTTGACACTTGCCTACAAAAAGAAGATTTTAAAAGAAAAATTGATGGATTTAGGGCCTACAAGCAAACTCATTAATGAGTTGGTAAAGTCGATAGAAACAGCACTCAAAAGCGATAGTGAATTTGAAAAAGAGTTAAAGAGATATGAGTATATGCTTCCTCTATTTAACGATACTCTTAGAAAAAACCATGAAAAGATACTCTCAAAGATAACAAAAATGAGCAAAGAAGAGGTGACTTTAGAAGTTCCTGAAGCCACTATGGTCTCAACTTATATGAAAATCAAGAAACTTTTTCAAACCAAAGAGGCAAGCAAACAAGGATTTGATTTAGAAGAGGATAGATTAAAAGAGATACTTGAACAGATTAAAAGAGGTAAAAAAATAGCTGATACTTCAAAAACAAGAATGGCGAAATCAAATCTAAGACTTGTGGTATCAATCGCTAAAAGGTACACAAATAGAGGTCTTCCTTTCTTAGACTTAATCCAAGAGGGAAACATAGGATTGATGAAAGCGGTTGATAAATTTGAGTACAAAAAAGGATATAAATTTTCAACCTATGCTACTTGGTGGATAAGACAAGCTATCAGCAGAGCTATAGCTGACCAAGCTAGAACTATCAGGATTCCTATACATATGATTGAAACCATCAACAGAATCAACAAGATAATACGAAAACACCTGCAAGAAAAGGGCAAGGAACCAGATGTTGACACTATCTCACAAGAGGTTGGACTAAGCACGGATAAGGTCAAAAATGTTATCAAAATCACGAAAGAGCCTATAAGTCTTGAAGCTCCTATTGGCAACGAAGAAGATGGTAAATTTGGTGATTTTGTAGAGGACAAATCTAGTGTATCTCCTATGGATTTTATACTTCAGCATGATTTAAAAGACCAGATTGACGATGTTTTAGAGCAACTAAATGACAGAGAAAAAGCTGTAATTAGGATGAGGTTTGGCTTGATGCATGATGAGAGTGATAGAACTCTTGAAGAGATAGGTAAAGAGCTAAGCGTCACACGAGAGAGGGTGAGACAGATAGAGAGTAGTGCTATCAAAAAGTTAAAACATCCAAAAGTTGGTAGAAAACTCAAAAATTATATCGAGAGCTAAAGAGATGAATTTTTGTGAAGCATGGATTGAGTACGACTACAATCCATTTGTTTCATTTGATAAAAATGGCAGAGTCAAATCCATAAACCAAGAGGCTCAATATCTTTTAGGCGAAACAACAACAAAAAATATATTTGACTTGGCTAAAGATTATGCAAATATAACTTACGGTTTTAAAACAACTATTTTTGATATCAGCTTCGGCTCTTTCTCTTTTTATGCCATAACTGTTGGCTACTTAGATGAAAATGAGATAGGCATAAAACTATATAAAAAATCTGCCAAAAAACTCACAACCATAGGCGAATATGGTGAAATAGTCAATATATACTCTTTGTTGGATTTATGTATCAGTGCAGCGAGTGCGAGTTCTCCAAAGACCAAACACACAAAGATATTTGACCCTACTTTTCCAGATGTAAGACTAAAAATTGAAGAGTTCACAAAACTCTTAAACAAAATCTTTCAATCATATTTAAATTCCCCAATAATCAAAACAAAACTAACTCTAAATACTGGTGAATATCTAAAATTTGATGGTAAAAAGTATCCTATCTTTTCCCTGCAAGTAGAAGGCGATAAGAGAGAGAAATCTTTAGAGCAAAGCATAGAAGAGATAGCGATAAACGCAAACTCAATAGTTCAATTTAAAGAGACAAAAACGATTATTAGCTCAGCTCTTATCTCTAATTGAACTAAACATGCTTAATATTGGGACTATACTAAGCCCTGTAAAAAAAGCAAAAGCGTTAAAGAGTCCATGTCTAGTTAGATAAAAAAAAGATAAAATCAAAATACCATATGCTAAAATCCTGATAGGATTTATAGCTCCGCCGATTCCACTTGCAAAACCTTTTATCGTGTATCTAAAGACTCCTGTCTTTTTGGTTTTTTTATCATCATCTTCTTCATCAAAAAGATTATAAGGATCTTCTAATTCATCGCTAGCTTCTCTAAACTCCTCTCCCCCATAACTTTCTACTCTCTTTGCAATAGACTTTTTATAGGCATAAAATGAAGCAAAAACTATAAGCATGGATGATATAAAAGCGGTTTGTGTATTTATCAGCCAATATCCTCCCTTAATAAAGGAGAATAAAACCACGACAAAATCTCCGATAAGATATAGATATGAAATCCTACTCATAATTCCCTTCATCATCATAATCATCATCGTCTTTTTTTGGTTTATAGTTTTTATATCTCACATCATCTTTGAGTTCATCTAGGGATTTCATCTGTTTTTTATATGCTTTATAGATATTTAAAATAGCTCCACTCACTCCCCAAAATACTCCAAGCCAAAGAAGCCAATTTTGGTGAAAATAGTTCTTCATCAAAAGACCAGCTCCAACTCCCAATAAAACCGCCACAACCATAGAGATGCCAAGCGACAACTGCTCAGCACCCTCTATGATAGGTTTGTATTTTGGTTTTTGTTCGTCACTCATGCTATCTCTTTAAAGACTTTAGAAGCGGCTTTGATAGTTTTTTCTATCATCTTGGAGCTTATCTTTGTGCTGATAAAACCTGTTTCAAACTGGCTACATGCAAAATAAAATCCTCTTTTTAACATGCTCTCATGAAACTTGGCAAACATTTTGGTGTCTGATTTTAGGGCATCATCAAAGTTTTTTACCTCATTTTCATTAAAGAAAAATCCAAACATACTTCCTCTCACATTTGTCTGCAGAGTTATACCAACTTTTTTTGCCTCTTTTTTGAAGCCATTCATCAAAGTAGTCGCTCTCTCTTCAAACTCTTCATATATATCTTCATTTTTGATTATCTTCTTTAAAGCTGCCATGCCAGCATGCATAGCTACTGGATTTCCACTAAGAGTGCCTGCTTGATAGACTGGTCCATCTGGACTTAATTGATCCATAATCTCTTCCAGCCCTCCAAAAGCACCAACAGGCATGCCTCCACCGATGACTTTTCCAAAAGTTATCAAATCAGGCTTAACTCCAACCAATCCTGTAGCTCCTTTTAGTGAAGCCCTAAAACCACTCATCACCTCATCAAATATCAACAAAGCTCCATTTGCATCACATAACTCTCTTAACTCTTGCAAAAACTTTATATCTGCAGGAACTAAGCCCATATTTCCAGCGATTGGCTCTATGATGATACAAGCTATATCTTTGGAATTTTCAAAACACTCTTTAACGCTTTGGATATCATTATATTTTGCAAGAAGTGTATGCTTTGTAAAATCAGCAGGAACTCCAGGTGAACTAGGTGTTCCAAAAGTAACAGCTCCACTTCCTGCTTGCACGAGTAGTGAGTCGCTGTGACCATGATAACAGCCTTCAAACTTAATGATATCATCTCGACCCGTATAACCACGAGCCAGCCTGATGGCACTCATAACAGCTTCTGTTCCACTACTTACAAATCTTATCTTATCTATGCCATCAAACAAGGTAGAGATCTTTTTTGCCAATTTAGTCTCGACAGTAGTAGGTGCTCCGAAGCTAAGACCTTTTTTTACTGCCTTTATGACAGCTTTTTGTATATCTTTATCGCAATGCCCAAATATTAACGGTCCCCAGCTTTGAACAAAATCCACATATCTATTGCCATCTATATCTACTAGATATTCCCCCTCACCTTTTTTGATGAAAATTGGAGTTCCTCCAACACTTTTAAATGCTCTTACAGGAGAATCGACACCACCAGGAATTACCTTTTTTGCTTCACTAAAAGCATCTTTACTGTTTTTTATATACATGTTTAGCCACCTTTTTATTTTCAATTTTAGAGAACAACCATGCTCCTAAAGTTAGTACAAGATATATGACACATGTAGAGTATATCTGCCTTATATCACTATTTATTTCATAGTACACTATAAGAGATGCTCCTGTAAATAGACCTACTAAAGATACTATAATTATGGTTAAAGATGAGTTAGTTTTATCTCTTATCTTCAAGTTTGCAAGACCCATTAACCAAGAGACTAGTATAAATGTGATACTCCCAAACTCTAGTATTACTTCTAAATTACCTATCAATATCAATCCAAACGACAGCAAAGCCATAACAATGATGGCAAAAATTGGTATACTATTTTTTCTATTCGCTAAAAAAGCTGGGAAATACCCATCTTCAGCTATCACGGAAACTTGTCTAGAAGAGCCAAACAGAGTTCCGCTTATCGCACTACTTGTAGCTAGAAGTGCCCCAGCTATCACCAAATTTGCTCCCATGTTTCCCATAATCTCTTTTGCACCAGCCGCTAAAGCATACTCTTTATTGTCTGCTATCTCCTTGAATGACATAGATAAAATTGCCCCTAAAGACATAATAACATATATCAAAATCACTAAAACAATAGCGCCATAAATCGCTCTAGGGATATTTAAATCTGGATTTTTCATCTCATTTACAGCATTTATAACCAGTTGAAATCCCTCGTAAGCCACAAAAGTCAAAGAGGAGACGATGAGTATAGAAGAGAGTGTAATGTTATGATTGTTTTTGAAAAGAGTCGGCAATGAGGTATCTGAATGATATATAAGTATGATTGAAATCAATGCTAAAATCACCATTTTAGTATAAACCATCAAATCCTCAACTCTCCCCATGCCCTTTACACTCCACACATTTACAAGCGTAAAAACAAGGATAATACCTCCTGCAATCGCTTTTCTTATCAACTCATCGTTTGCAAAAGAGAAGCTACTGATTGAGTATGAAGAGAATGTATAGGCATAAAGAGCCAGAGTTGATATATATCCGAAAATCACCCACCAGCCTATCAAAGAAGCGGCAAATGGAGTCGATGGAAAAGTTTTTTTATAAAATGAATAAGTCGCCCCCTCATCTTTGAAATAGACACCAAGTTTGACATAGTTGTAAGCAGCCAACATGGCTATGATACCACCAACTGCAATAGCGATAGGAGTATAAGCTCCTACTAAAGAGACGGAGATGCCAAGGACAGTAAATATCCCACCACCGACCATGCCTCCGACTGCAATCGCTATAAGTTCGACAACACCTAATGCTCGCCCTCTTTTTCTATGAATTGACCTGCCTATCTCATTTTTCATCTATAATCTTTTTTATCTCATCTAGCAGTCTTATAGAGGCATCTATCTCCACTTTTCTGATAGCAATGCTCTCTACATTTGCACCTATCGGGATGCCTCTTTGCCTGCCATACTCATAAAGTGAAGCAAATTTCTCTATGGAGGTATTTACAGACTCTTCTAAAATATCCTCTGCATTTTTTAGTCTTTGCTCTAAAGATGGGGCTATATGAACACCCAGCCACTTCATAAATTCAAGTGTTTTTATAGAGCCACATGGTGTGAAAGTAAATATAATCGGCACCAACTTCTTACCGCTTTTTTTTGCTTGCGATGCATAATCATCCAAAAATCTCTTTGCAGCCTCTAGATTATATACTGCTTGAGATATGAAATATTCACAACCATTTTCAATTTTAGAAAATACTCTTAAATGTTCATCTTTTTTAGCGGTATGTCTCTCAGGTATAACGATACCACCTAATATCAAATCATTATATATCTCTTTTTTGAGTCTGTATGCCTCTTTTATGTCTATGGTAGTTTTCGTATGCTTGCTAGCAGCTCCCACAAAAACCGAAAAAAACTCTCTGCCTACTCTGTTTTTCAGCCACTGTTTAAATTCTCTCTTATCATATTTTCCCACTGCTCTATAGACTATGACTGGGAAATTTAGTGCACCATCAAGATAATTTTTTGCATATACACAAGAGTCGAGAGTCTTTATGAAAGGAAATGGTCTTTTTGCATCAGTTCTATCACTCTCATCTTGGATATCATACAACACAAGCCCATCGATATTTAAATTTTTGATTCTATCTATTTGACGAGAGGCTATTTCCTCTAACTCCTCTTTTGTATGTTTCGCTTTTGGCGGGGTCATGCCATAAAGCAGTATGCCTGATTCTCTATTTTTTATCTTATCTTTTAACATATATTACCTAAGTTTGGGCACTCTTTTAAGTGCCCTAGATTTTGAAAGTATTTGCACTATTGTGCAAGTTTATAGTCGTCAATAAGGTTAAAGTTTAGATATTTATAGACATCTTCTCTTTTACCTTCTAATTTTTTTGGAACGATATCTAGATACTCTTTTGCACTTGGCAATCTTCCGAGCAATGCACAAACAGCTGCTAACTCTGCGCTTCCTAGATATACTCTAGCTCCCATGCCCATCCTATTGTCAAAGTTTCTAGTACTTGTTGAAAAAACTGTTGCTTTATCTGCCACTCTTGCTTGGTTACCCATGCACAGTGAACACCCTGGTATCTCTATCCTAGCTCCTACTGAGCCAAATATAGAGTAGTATCCCTCTTCAACAAGTTGAGCTTTATCCATCTTTGTAGGAGGCGCAATCCAAAGCTTAGCAGGTACTTGACCCTCACCTTTAAGAACTTCACCCAAAGCTCTATAGTGTCCTATATTTGTCATACAACTTCCAACAAAAACTTCATCTATATTTTTAGGTCTGTTTGGATCAGCCAATATCTCACTAAGAGTTGCTACATCATCTGGGTCATTTGGACAACAAAGGATAGGCTCTGTTATTTCGTTCATATCTATCTCTATAACTGCTGCATACTCAGCGTCTTTATCAGCTTTAACCAAAGTAGGATTTTCTAGCCATTTTTTCATCTTATCTGCTCTTCTTTGAAGCGTAGTTACATCTTCATATCCAGCTTCTATCATGGACTCCAACAAAACGATATTTGATTTTAGATACTCTTCTACTGGCTCTTTATCTAAAGCTATACTACAAGCCGCTGCACTTCTCTCAGCACTTGCGTCACTTAGTTCAAAAGCTTGTTCAGCCTTTAGATTTGGAAGTCCCTCTATCTCTAAAACTTTCCCTGCAAAGATATTTACTTTATCTTTCTTAGGAACAGTCAGTAGTCCTTTTTTGATAGCAACATATGGTATAGCATTTACCAAATCCCTAAGGGTGATTCCTGGCTGAAGAGTACCTGTAAATCTAACAAGTACAGACTCAGGCATATTTAAAGGCATACTTCCTGTAACCGCAGCAAATGCAACAAGTCCGCTTCCTGCAGGAAATGATATACCGATTGGAAATCTAGTGTGAGAATCTCCACCAGTTCCTACTGTATCTGGCAGAGTCATACGATTTAGCCAAGAGTGGATAACACCATCACCTGGTTTTAGACTAACACCACCTCTTGTTGTCATAAAACCTGGGAGTGCATGTTGCATCTGAACATCACTAGGTTTTGGATAAGCAGCAGTATGACAAAATGTCTGAAGAACCAAATCAGCATTGAAACCAAGTGCAGCTAGCTCTTTTATCTCATCTCTGGTCATAGGACCCGTTGTATCTTGACTTCCTACTGTTGTAGTTATAGGCTCTATATACATGCCAGCTCTCACACCATCAACTCCACATGCAAGCCCTACTATCTTTTGAGCTTGAGTATAACCTTTTCCGCTGTCTTTTGGCTGCTCTGGCTTTTCAAATATATCCTCTGCACCTAAACCCAAAGACTCTCTTGCTTTTGCAGTTAAGCCTCTTCCTATGATGAGAGGAATCCTACCGCCAGCTCTGTACTCATCCGCCAAAGTATTTGGACTCAATTTAAATTCAGCGATAACTTTACCATCTTTCTCTATCTTTCCTTCAAACGGATAGACATCTATGATGTCTCCTGTTTCCATCGCAGAGACATCTACCTCTATCGGAAGTGCTCCACTATCTTCTGCGGTATTAAAAAATATAGGTGCTATTGTATTGCCTAAAACCAAACCACCTGTTTTTTTATTTGGTACATGTGGAATCTCTCTACCTAGCCACCATTGGACTGAGTTGATACCTGATTTTCTGCTTGAGCCCGTTCCCACCACATCGCCAACATAAGCTACTTCATAACCTTTGGCTTGAAACTCTTTTATCTTATCTAGTGCATCAGGGAGTTTTTTCTCTAGCATACATTGTGCATGAAGTGGTATGTCACTCCTTGTAAATGCTTCACTAGCAGGGCTTAAATCGTCAGTATTTGTCTCTCCTGGAACTTTTAAAACTGCTACTGTTATCTTTTGAGGAATCGGCTCTTTTGAGGTAAACCACTGGGCTTTTGCCCAAGACTCTAGTACCTCTTTGGCGTAACTATTTGTTTTTGCCAACTTTTCTACATCATTAAATGAGCTATAAACTAAAATTGTTTTTTTAAGAGCGTCACAAGCACCAGCCGCTACAAATTTATCATCGCTACTCAAAGCATCAATTAGAGGTTGGACATTGTATCCACCCATCATGGTTCCTAAAATCTCTACAGCTTTTAGTGGAGTTATAGAGACGCACTCCACCTTTTTTTGAACAATAGCATTTAAAAAAGCAGCTTTTACATATGCAGCATCATCAACACCTGGGTTAACTCTCTCTACAAGTAACTCTAGTAAAACTTTTTGATCGCCCTCGCCTTTTGTCAAAGACTCAACAACTTTTGCAGTCTGCTGTGCATCTAGTGGAAGTGGAGGAACTCCAAGACTTGATCTTTTCAAAACATGATCATTGTAATTTTTCAAATAATCCATACTTCTTTGCTCCTAGTTTAATTTTGAGAGATTGTATCACAAAGTTATTTAAAAATTACAAAATTTCTCTTTGTCCTTTGGAATTTGCAGGGGATAGTATCCCTGTTGCTTCTAATTGTTCGACTATTCTTGCTGCTCGATTGTACCCTATCTGCAGTCTTCTTTGTATATAGCTTATGGAGCATTTTTTCTCATTTAGGACTATGTTTTTTGCATCTTCAAAAAGCTCGTCTATCTCTTCATCTATGGCTGAACTCCCCTTAGAAGAGCCATCAACACTCTCTTTTAGAAAATTTTCATCATACTCCACTGCTCTTTGTTTTTTTAGATACTCAACAACTCTCTCTATCTCTTCTTCGCTGGCATATGGTGCATGAAGCCTGATGAGACCTGAGCTTGAAGGTGGTGTAAAAAGCATATCTCCTCGCCCCAAGAGTGAATCAGCTCCACTTGCATCTAATATAACCTTACTATCTATCTTCTGTCCCACTTTAAAACTTATTCGCGAAGGGAGGTTCGCTTTGATAAGCCCTGTGACTACATCGACTGATGGTCTTTGAGTAGCCACTAAGAGATGGATGCCACTAGCTCTTGCCATTTGAGCTAATCTTGATACATAAAACTCCACCTCTTTGCCACTTGTCATCATCAAATCTGCTAGTTCATCTATGATCACCACTATATACGGGAGTTGTTTTGCGCCTGTATTTTTTGCTTTTTCATTATAGTTTTCTATGTTTTTTGTTTTTGATTGGCTAAGTATCTTATATCTTCTCTCCATCTCAACAACCATGTTAGATAGAGCGATAATCGCATGCTTTGGCTTAGTGATAACTGGTGTCAAAAGGTGCGGAATGTCGTTGTAGATAGAAAATTCCAACATCTTAGGGTCTATCATCAAAAGCTTTAGAGTATCTGGAGAGTTTCTATATAGCAAAGAGAGTAGCATAGCGTTTATCCCAACACTTTTTCCGCTACCTGTAGTTCCTGCTATCAGTAGATGAGGAAGTTTTTTCAAATCAGTTACAAATGGATTTCCAACTATATCTTTACCTAGTGCTATAGTTAAAGGGGATGAAGATTTTTTATATATATCGCTTTGCAACACCTCTTTTAGGTATATGGTTTCGATTTTTTTATTTGGAACTTCGATTCCTACGACATCTTTGCCTGGGACTGGAGCCTGTATCCTAATAGTCTCGGCTCTGAGCGCCATCGCCAAATCATCTTGCAGGGTCAATATCTTAGAGACCTTTATATGAGGAGCGGGTTTGAACTCAAAAGTGGTAACAACAGGACCAGAGTAAGTCCTCACTACATCACCGTCTATCTTAAATCTTCTTAATTTATCAAGTAAATCTGAGATTTTTTGGTCAATCTCACTCTCATTTACATGTGATTGTCTTTTTGGAGGGTCTGTCAGAAATTTTAGCGAGGGGAGTTTGTAATTTTGTGGTTTATCCACCTCTCCTTTATCTATCATCTCTAAAAGTTTTTTGTTTTCTTCGACTACATTTAGTATCTCTACGCCACTTTGCGTGGTCTTCTCTTCCTGATTTTCCTGTGTATCATTTTGTTCTGTTTTTTCCTCTTTTTTTTCTGTTTCTTGTTTTAATTTTTGCTTTTTGGAGACCTCTTTTGCTTCAAAGTTTTTGTTTTCTGTACTTTTTTTGATTTTTTTGATACTCAAACTTGCAAATATCTCATCAAAACTCAAATCTAAAAGCATCACAATACTTAAAGAGATGATGGCTACTATACATATCCAAACGCCTGCTATACCTATAAACGAGATTATGGACTCTGTTATAGAAAAGCCTATATATCCATTTTGGGGGATCACAATAGCCTGAATCATTAAAAATGATAGAAAAAGTAAAACCCATGCCAAATATATCTCTACTCTTCTAGTGTTAAATTCACTGTTTTTATAGACAAAATAGGACAAAATAACCAATACAGCAGGATAAACATAAGCGATATAGCCAAAAAAGTGATGATTTAGCTTGCCCAAAATAGAGCCATAAACTCCAACTACCGACAAATCGCCTAAAAAAGTAGAAAATCCTAGAAAAACAAAAAATGCAGCAACCAAAACAAAAATAGTCTCTTTTAAAATATCAAATCCTTTATAAGTTGGTATAAAAAGTGTATTATAGCAAATTACATATATTTTAAAAGTGACATTGAGTTTATTTTTGATATTGTTGACAACATTGCTTGATAATTATTGCTCAATTGCGTAAAATTCATATAGGCTTCTGCCATATCAACATCTGCAATTTTGCTTCTAACCGTTTTGACATTTATAGTTAAGAAATCAGCCCTATCACTAGCACTTTGCAAAGCATTTGAATATGACCCTATCTTTGTATGCATCTTAGTTATATGATCACTTAAATGATTAATTGTCGTAATAGAGTTTTGAATACCGAGATTTCTAGGGTTGGAAAAATCTGCATTCATACTCAGATTTCCATCTCTCACAGATTTTATTATACCGTCTAGCTCTTGAAAAAAATCGACACTAGGTTTTTGAATAGATACTGCATCATTTGCCATAAAAGCAAAAGCTGCAGTATCATTGGAAAGAGCAAATGAATTTGAACGAGAATCAAATAGAGATAATTCCATCTTCGTCGCAGTTTGCTGTTTATCATG
>JALUXQ010000084.1 GCA_027013265.1 Campylobacteraceae bacterium
TAGAGGTAGATAAAAATCTCTACACTCCAATAAAACAAGGCATAATCATAATTAAAAGCACAAAAAATCTAAAAGAGGCAAAAGATTTTTATAACTTTATATTTTCAAAAAAAGCCAAAAAAATCTTTAGTGAGTATGGTTATCTATGAATAAAATAGAGGCAAAAGTATCAAGTATCGAGGCTAGCGAAGCTATACATGTAGTCACTTTTAGTGCGAAAAATGAAGAGCTAACCATGATGGCGTTGGAGCTACCAAAAACAGTTCAAAAAGGCGCGGAGGTGGTTTTGGGCATAAAACCATCTTTTGTTTTGATAGCAAAAGAAAAATCAAAGGATATAAGCTTAACAAATCAGATAGATGCAACCATAGTGCAACTCGATATCGGCAGGCTTTTGGTCACAGTAAAGCTTGAGAGTGATATCGGTATTTTTGAGTCACTAATCACTAAAAAATCAAGTGATATGATGAACCTGAGTGAAGGTCAAAATGTGGTTGTGATGATGAAAGCAAGTGAAATTTCTATCATAGAGGTAAGAGATGGAGTATAGCTTTGAGCCCTTTTTGCTCTCTTTTAAACTCGCTTCTATAGTGAGTATTATACTTTTTTTAGTCGCACTTCCACTTGCTTGGAAGCTATCGCTTAGTAGATCCAAGCTAAAGCCAATTTATGAGGCTCTTAGTGCTTTGCCTATCGTCTTGCCTCCTACGGTTCTTGGTTTTTATGTTCTGTATGCACTTTCACAAAACTCACCTTTGGGCTCTTTGCTTGAGGAGTATCTAGGTGTAAAATTGGTATTTAATTTTTATGGGCTTGTGATTGCAAGCTGTATCTACTCTTTTCCTTTTATGCTTCAACCCCTGCAAAGTGGCTTTGAATCACTGCCAAAATCCTTGATAGAGGCTTCGTATCTGTGCGGAAAGAGTAATTTTCAAACTCTCTTGCATGTGGCACTGCCAAATATCAAGTCTTCGCTTTTGACTGCCATTGTCATCACTTTTGCTCATACAATTGGTGAGTTTGGCGTAGTTTTGATGGTTGGAGGAAGTATCTCGGGTGAGACAAAAGTGGCTTCCATCGCCATATATGAGTTTGTGGAGACACTTGATTACAGAAGTGCACATATATACTCAGCCATCATGGTTGCTATCAGTTTTTTTGTGCTTCTTTTAGTCTATGTATTTAACTATAAGCAGAAGAAAATAGGGTTTTTAAGATGATAGATATAGATATAATAAAGAGACTTGAGGGCTCAAACGGGGAGCTGAAACTTGATATAAAACTAGAGATAAAAGAGGGCTCTTTTGTTTCGATTCTTGGAAAAAGTGGTAGTGGAAAGACCACGCTTTTAAGGATTTTAGCGGGACTTGAGAGTTCCGCCGGTCACATAGAGATAGATGGTGAATTTTGGCTAAATAAGAAGATTTTTGTTCACCCGCGACAAAGAAGCGTGGGTTTTGTATTTCAAGATTATACCCTCTTCCCAAATATGAGCGTTTTTGAAAATCTACTCTTTGCAAAAGATGATAAAAAGCTCGCAATTTCTCTTTTGGAGATGACGGAGCTAGACAATCTGAAAGATAGATATCCTCTCAAGCTCTCAGGCGGACAACAGCAAAGAGTCTCGATTTGTAGGGCTTTGATGCGAAAACCAAAGATTTTACTTCTTGATGAGCCACTTTCTGCACTTGACATGCAGATGAGAGAGAAGCTTCAAACAGAGATATTGAAACTTCATAAGACTTTTGGGACAACTACTATCATGGTGAGCCACAGCCCAAATGAGATATACAAGATGAGTGATTTTGTGGCATTAATAGAGGATGGAAAAGTTAAAAAGTATGGAAAACCAAAAGATATCCTGCTAAAAACAAGTGGTAGTCAAAAATTTTCATTTGGAGGCAGAATCTTAGATATATATAGAGCCGACATCCTAAAAATCGCCGTTATAGCGATAGACAATCAAATAGTAGAGATAGTTCTTGATTCAAATGAAGCAGAGATTCTAAAAATCGGAGATAGCGTAAGAGTCAGTACAAAAGCCTTCTCTCCTATTGTGTCAAAAATCTAAATTGCCAGTAACTATATGTTACTGGCAATTTTAAAATCAACTCTTTTTACCAAGTTACACTTGGAACGGATTCTGGTGCATGCGTAGGTAATCTATACTTGATAAAAGCATGATTTGTTGCTGCGTGACAATCATTACAGCCATCAACAGCAGCAGAATAGTGAGCTGCAAACGAATTCCAGTCTTTTGCTTTGATATCTGCCATGATTGGATCAAGATATGTGTGCTCAAATGCTTTTAAAGCTGCAGCATGTCCTGGTCTAGTTACTTCACCAACTTCTTGGATTTCTGTTTGCTCTTTTACTTCATAGTTAGCTAAGCCCCAGTTTCCAGCTTTTGCAGCATAGTATGCTAGATAAAATCTATGCCCATACTCAATCATAACAGTACCTAAGCCTGGTGTGATTTCTGCAATTTGACCCAAAGTCATATTTTTATTATGTTTTGTAGGTACAACTTGATTATTCATATTTTTTGCATTTGCACCAATACCTCCAAACAAACCAATAACCGCCACAGACAACAAAAGTTTTGTCAATTTCATTTTTAACTCCTTTTAAGTTTTATAATGAAATTATACGCCTATTTTGTTTAAGATTATTTTAAGTTTAAATTAACTTTTCTTAAGCTTTAACCTCTTTTTTATTAAAATTTGTTAATATTGTATTTATGAATATACTTATAATTGAAGATGACAAAAAGATAGCGAACTACTCCAAGGAGGGATTTGAAGAGGAAGGCTTTATAGCAGATATAGCATACAATGGTGAAGATGGTCTTGCTCTCTTAGAAAAAAATACCTATGATACTGTTATATTGGACTGGATGCTTCCAGGAATTGATGGTATAGAAGTGTGCAAAAGAGTAAGAGCACTTGGACTCACAACCCCTATTATAATGCTTACTGCAAAAGTGTTCATCGAAGATAAGATTCTTGGACTAAATAGTGGTGCAGATGACTATATTTCAAAACCATTCTATTTTGAAGAGCTTTTAGCCAGAGTCAATGCCCTCATGAGAAGAGCCTCATATGCGACAAATCCAAATATAAAGATAGCTGACTTGGTGATTGATATGCACAAGAGAGAAGTAGTAAGAGCCGGAAATGCTATAGATTTGACACCAAAAGAGTATGCTATACTAGAGTTGTTGGCTAAAAATAGGGGAAAGGTGGTGAAGCTTAAAGCTATCACAGAAAAGCTTTGGGATAATGAAGATGATATAAATAGCAATATCATAAATGTCTATATGCACCATTTGCGACACAAGATAGATAGTGGATACAACCAAAAACTGATAAAAACAGTCAGAAAACTTGGTTTTAAAATCGACTCATAACCTCAAATAAATTTTACATATATGCTGGTCCCATCTTCTGGTTTGCTGACCACTCTTATCTGTGCTTTGTGAATCTCGACAATCCTTTTTACCATGGAAAGCCCCAGACCATACCCTTTTATATGTGCTTTGCCTGGAGGATTTATCCTGTAAAACTCATCAAATATCATGGATAGCTTATCTTGAGGTATCCCGATCCCCTCGTCGATGACCGAAAATGTGGAGTTTGAGAGAGAGACTGTGACGCTCCTGCCTTTTGGGGTGTATTTTATGGCATTGTCTAGTAAGTTTGTGACTAGAATCCTTAAAAGGGTTGGTTCAGCTTTGATCTCTAGGTAGTCTAATCTCTTTATGTCCATGGTAACACCTTTATTTTTCGCTATAACACCATACTCTTCAAAAATCTCAAGCACAATCCCATCAAGTGCTACAGTTTGAAAATTTTCTCGCATGTTCATCTTTTGGATTCTTGTAAGAAGAAGAAGATTTGTCACCATGTCTTGAAGATATACCACTTCATTATCTATTGCATGTAGAGTTTGTCTGTAATCTTCTATATTTTTATCTTTTTTGAGTGCTACATGTATCTGAAGCCTAAGGGCAGTTAGTGGAGTCTTTATCTGATGAGATGCATTTGCACTAAATTTTTTGATATTTTCGTATGATTCATTTAGTCTCGCGACTAATTCATACCTAAAGATTCCTAAGGTTTTTATAGAAGAAGCTGCGATGATTAGGGCACAGAGTCCACGGAATGCTTGGACGGGGAAGTGAAAAACATCTATAAAAGTTGCTGTGTTTATGATGTTGCCAGGAAAATAGGATATTGGAGCAACAACAATTCCAGAAAAAAGAGCGTAAGCTGCAAAAGCAGCGCCAGAAATCTTAAAATAGAGCCTTAGTTTGTTGATATTTTGACTCTTTTTCAGAGACTCTCCATAGTGATACAAGCCACCACCTAGCAAAAATGCACCCCAAAAACCATATGTATATCGTATGGCAGCATTTATACCGTTGATGCTAGGGTGTAGATATATCAAAAAGAGCAAACCGATACTGATGAGTGTGTAGATCGCTGGTGGATAGTAGAGCTTATATATGATGTGCTCTCTGAGCTGTTTTTTGTGTTTTGATTTCAAAAAACTTTTCCTGATGACAAATCTTGAAAATTCAAATAGAAATATATATGAGATAAGAAGTAAAAATGACTGTATGTAGTTTAAAAACACAAACTTTACTTCGGGGTGAATATACTCAAAAAGGCTTATCCAATCCTCAAAAGCATGAGATGTAGCAAAGACACCCAAAAGCCATATTTTATCAGCAAAGAAGTACTCGCTATGTTTTGGCCTTGCAAAAAGTACAGAAATACCAAGTGCAAAAAATGACAAACCATATACAAAAAGAAGTATCTCCATACTCTCTTGTTTAAGTGAAAACATTACAATCCTTTAGGATAAAGAGATAAAATAACCCCTGTTCCCATATTTTTTCTTTTTGATTTTTCTCTCGCGAGAGTATTTTATCTCATTTTTAAAGTATTCGATTATCTTTGTTTGAAGAAGGTATGTATCTTCGTTTGTATGGCTCTTCTCTACAAGGAACTGCTTGAGGTGTCGGATGTTTATTTTTTTGATGTATCTAGGATTTTGCCGTATATCTTTGTCTATCTCTTTTATCAAGGAGTCGATATTTAGACTTTTTGTATTTATTATTTTATCTACATACTCTTTTGTAGTTTCAACCAAGATATTTATCCTGTGAGAATCACTATATATCTCTTTTGCTACTTTTTTCAATATGTCATACTCTATCTCATCATCTTTTTTGTTTGAAGCAATCATGGAGGCAAAAACTTTTGCACGAAACTCTAGTGATTCATAATGAGATACAAAAAGTTCTCTAAATTGAGATAGAAATTTTGTTGTAAAATTCAATTAATTACTGACCTAAAAACTCTCTAGTACACTTTTAAATTTTCTTGCTTCGCTTTTGCTTTTTATTTTGTCATTATGGATAATGTCGTCTAAATATACGATATCGCCATAGTAGTCAAAGTCGTCATTGTCGCTTACTCTAAGACTAGCACCACCAAGTGAGACTCCTGCAAATACACCACTACTTTTCCCAAAAGTTTGTATGTCTGCAGATAGTTTCTCGTCTGTTTTTTTGGATGTTCTTATGCCTTTTGCAAAACCTACTACTCCAGCATCAAGACCTATGGTGGTTTTGCCTTTCGATAGATCATCTAAGCTCCTGTCTGTTTTAAAGATCATAATTATATCACTTGAAGAGTAGCCAAGTTGCATACCAAAGCTCAAGCCATTTAATTCCATAAAAACAGGCTCACTCCAGTTTCCATTTTCATCTTTTATGCTCAATATTCCTTTTCCAGTTCTGCTGCCTATGAAAAAAGCACCTTTGGTTGTATTTGGAAAAACAGCTATAGCCTTTGCATTGTGCAACATATCCCTTGTTATGCCAGTATTTGGCTTTTTCAATGCCCCTTTTAAAATTTGTGTAGAAGTCAAAATTTTTCTCTCTTGTACAAGTCCTGCATTTAGCGTATTTGCTAAAAATATAATTGATAGTAGAGTGGTTATATATAGCCTCTTCATGATACAACTCCTAAAAATAAATTAATTACTTGGAAAAGTAATGAGTGTATTATATCTATTTTTTGAGAAATTTTATAACTTTGATATAATAGACCTTGTTGCAACAAGTATGGTGCCATGATATATATAAAAAAATTTGGAGTTATTATGGAAAATAAGAACAGCTATAAGAAGCTAGCAGAGCTTGCAAAGGATTTTGGTCTGCTCTATGTTGAGGATAACTCAGGACTCCAAAAACAGGCAACCAAAATTTTTAAAAAGTTCTTTCGCGAGGTAATAGTCGCAAAAGATGGGCAAGAGGGAATAGAGCTTTTTATGGAGCACTATCCGCCCATAATCATATCAGATATAAAGATGCCTAGAATTAGTGGGCTAGACATGATAAAAAAGATAAGGGAGCTAGATAGCGAAGCAAAGGTGATTATCACCTCCGCTTTTGATGAGAAAGATTATCTGCTAGAGTGCATAAACATTGGTGTCAATAGATATCTGAAAAAGCCAATTCCCATTGATGAGCTAACGAAAACTCTTATAGAAGTTATAGGGCAAATCAATGAAGAAAAAAATAAAAAGCTTTTTGATAGATATGTAAAAGATAGCTTTGAATATCAAGATAGTATAGTTATCTTGATACAAGATAAAAAAGTATTACTTGCAAATAAAAAATGTCTAAAGTTTTTCAATCAAGAGAGCAGCAGGGCTTTTGAGAAGTTTTTTGAAGGTTTTTCAAAACTGCTAAAACCGCATAAAAAATTTCTTTATGAAGAAGATGGGAAAAATTGGCTTGATGAAGTAAAAAAGAGCACAGGGAAGCTTTTTAATGTCAAGCTAGAAGACAAAGATGGTAAAAATAGACACTTTATACTCAAAGCAAATAGAATACCTGAGCAAGATGAGTACTATATCTTATCGTTTGATGATATAACGGAATTAAATCTTTTAGAGGAGTATGACCCAAATCTCTCCGCAAAGGAGCGCGAACAAGAGGAGAAAATCAGGATGATTAATCTTCTGCATGTTCTAAAAAGAAACAGATCAAAGGTAAGACTATATAACTCCTACAAAGGCTTGTCTATCGTAAATACAGGGGTTATACAAGAGGTCATGTCAGATCATATAAATATAAAAACAACTTACCTGCAAAGCAGAGCCATACATATAGAAAAAAAGACAACCATTGAGTCTGAACTCTTCTCGCAAGCACTAGATTGTGAATTAGATAGCGTAAATTTTGAGACACAGACGGTTGTGCTTAAAAATTTTATATTTTCTCCTCACTTGCCTTCAGAGCAGAAGCACATCAGGGTCATGCCCGAATCAAAAAGTGAAGTGGAGATATTTTTCAATGGAAAAAAACTCTCTTTGGATATCCATATTTTAGATATAAGTGCACAAGGTTGTAACCTCTCTTTTCACTCCATGCCAGCAGGTCTTAAGAAGGAGAGTGAGCTAGTACTAAATCTAACACTAGGAGAGGAGAAAAAGAGACTAAATATCCAAGCTGTAAGTAGGGCTATCAATATCACAGAGGATGAAAAGGAGTTTCGAGTAGCTACTGTTTTTGAACTAGAGAACGAACCTAGGAAGCAGTTAGTCGACTATATAGCAAAAAGGCAGATGGCGCTAATCAGGGAATTTAAAGGATTGTAAAAGATGAAATTAAGATATAAAATAACTCTTACTGTCTCGGTTATATCGATTTTATCTATCATCTTCATGTTAGCTCTATACTCCATCTTTTTATTTAAAGAAAAACAGATTGATGTAAAAAATAGACTATTGCAAGACAGTAAAGACTTGGCATTTAATATAGAGAGCAACTTGCTTGGCTCATTAAATATTATCAAAACACTTCAAAGTGCTTATATCGTAAAAGACTTTCTTCTTGAAAGTGATAGGGAATATGAAATTTTAAATGATGAACAAAGAAGCTTGAAAATAAGTAGTTTAAATGCAAGATGGATGAGTGCAAAAGACAAAAATGACCCTTTTGTGCAAAAATATATAAACAACAAGCTCTCTTTATACTTAAGAGAGCAAAAAGAGATATTTTCAGGTTTTTATGGTGAGATATTTATAACAAACAAATATGGTGCTACGATAGCAACAACAGGCAAACTTACTACTCTAGCACATGCGCAGAAGTATTGGTGGAAGGAGAGTTATGGAGGCGGACAAGGAAAAGTCTTTTTTGATGACAGAGGTTTTGATGACAGTGTTAAAGGATATGTGATAGGAATCGTTGTGCCTATTAGGCGAAATGGTAAAATAATAGGAATTCTAAAAGCAAATATAAATGTGCAAGCACAGGTAAAAAAGGCTACAAATATATTTGATGTTAGAAATAATGAGATTTCAAAGATTGTCAGATCAAAAGGATTGGTAGTATACGAAGAAGGCGCATCTCCTCTTAGCACTAGGGTTTCACCTACTATCGTTAAGATGTTAAAGAAACGAACAGCATTGATAGATATCATCAGTATTGATAGAAGTGAACAGATAGTCTCTGTTGCTCCCGTACAAATCTCACTAAACCATGAGAATATAATTTTTGGAGGCAAAAAAAGCAGTATAGATCATATCTTGGGCAATGATGGTGAGATATGGAATGTAGTCATAAGCAAAGACAGAAACTCTATTTTTTATGAAGTATTTAAAGATATAAAGACTATGATATATCTTGGTATTTTGTTTGTCTTTTTGCTCTCTTTGTTAATTTTCTTTATTATAGACAAGACAAGTGCCCCTATAAATAAATTAGCTATAGCAGCAAAAGAGATATCCAGAGGTAATAGGGATATAATAATAGAGCCTCAAAGTGATGATGAAATAGGTGAGTTAGCCATCTCTTTTAGAGATATGTTGAAAAATCTAAAGAAAACGACAGCATCAAGAGATGAACTAAGAGAGGAGATAAGCAAAAGAATAGAGATACAAAAAGAGCTCGCAAGAAAAGATGAGATTTTGTTAGCCCAATCAAAACAAGCAGCGATGGGAGAGATGATAAGCATGATAGCTCACCAATGGAGGCAACCTATCAGCGTAATCGCCATGAGTATCAACAATGTGTTAGCAAGCATGGAGCTTGAAATCCTTGAAGATAAAGACATAAAAGAGTGCGGGCAAGAGATACTAGATGAGGTTCAGTTTTTGTCTCAAACAATCGATGACTTTAGAAATTTTTTCAAGCCTGATAAAGAGAAAAAGATAGTAAAAATCTCAGATATCTTTGAGAGTTTAGAGAAGATGGTTGGAAAATCTTTTGAAAATAACAATATCACACTTAAACTAGAAGGAGATACAGAGGTAGAGTTAAATACCTATTCGAGCGAGTTTTTGCAAGTCCTTTTAAATATAGCAAACAACGCAAAAGATGCTTTTGAAGACAGTGATATAGATGCAAAAGAGCTACATGTGATAGCCTCAAAAGCAGATGACTCTGTCATTATCAAATGTTGCGACAATGCAGGTGGTATAGATGAGAAAATTATGGATAGAATTTTTGAGCCATACTTTAGCACCAAAGAGGAGAAAAACGGTACGGGAATAGGGCTTTACATGAGCAAAACGATAGTGCAAAAGCATCTTTTGGGTAAAATTTGGGTAGAGAATAGTGATAAAGGTGCTTGTTTTATGGTAAAATTACCAATAAGAGACGAGGAGAAAAAATGAAAACAGTATTTTTAAATGGAGAGTATCTCAAAGAGGATGAAGCAAAAGTTTCTATATTTGACAGAGGCTTTGTCTTTGGTGATGGAGTCTATGAAGTCGTTCCTGTTGTCGCAAGTACGGTGCTAGATAAAGAGCCTTTTTTTGAGAGGTTTGAGCGAAGTTTGGGTGAACTAGAATTGCAGTGGCCTTTGAGTAAAGATGAATTTTTAGTGATGATTGATGAGCTTATAAAAAGAAACGATCTTAAAGAGGGTGGAGTCTACATGCAGGTGACTCGTGGCGTCGCTCCTAGAGACTTCGGGTACCCAAAAGATATAAAACCAACTGTCATGGCATTTACATTTGCAAAAGAGATAATCAACTCACCAAAGGCAAAAAGCGGTGTCAAAGTAGTCACGGTTGATGATATAAGGTGGAAAAGAAGAGATATAAAATCCATTGCTCTACTAGGGCAGTGTATGGCGAAAGAGCAGGCTGTGAAAAAGGGAGCATATGAGGGCTGGATGGTAGAAGATGGTTTTGTCACTGAAGGCACAGCGTCTTCAGCTTATATAGTAAAAGATGGTAAAATCATCACTAGACCACTTTCAAACTCGATACTCTCAGGCATAAGAAGAAAACTTTTGATAGAGCTTGCAAAAGAGCATGGAGTTGAACTTGAGCAGAGACTTTTTACGGTAGATGAAGCACTAAAGGCTGATGAGGCATTTTTATCGAGCGCTACTACATTTGTATTGCCGATTGTTGAGATAGATAGAAAGCAGATAGGTGATGGAAAACCAGGACCTATCGCAAAGAAGATGAGACAAATGTACATAGACTCCGCGCTAAAAATAGCGGGAGTAGAACTATAGTTTAGACTAAAGTGGCATGGCGGAGATCTCCTAGTATCTCTTTTTCGGTGTGCCACTCTTTACCATCAACTGACTTGACATTTTCACACTTTATACCATCAACACAGCCTTTTGATAAGATAAAGTCCATATACTCTTCTAGTTCATCAAATGTCGGCAAAAGTGGTTCGTGCAAAAAAAGTTGCAGATAGGATATAAATCCATAAGCTCCCCAGTTTGATATGGTAGCAATGATAGGAAAATCAGAAGCAATGGCACAAGGATTTACATGTAGGCTCTCTTTTAAAAACTCTTTGAAATTACCCATGCCTATCTCGTTTCCTCCATCGCCTATGGCGAACAGAGGAGCTCTTTTGCCACCCATCAGATAGAGTTCATCAACAGGGGCAGTAAGCTCACTTATATCAATCTCTCTTGAGTTGAGATATCGCCCATTTTCATCTCTGCCAAGCCTCTCTATGGAGAAGTGACAAACAGGCTCATACTTGTCCAAAAGTTGCGCATATTGACTCTCTTTAAGACCTTTTAGCGGTATATAGATAGTCTCTATCTCTCTGAAATAATCTTCGCAGTAAACATCTGTGATTATCACGGGTTTGAAGCCCAGTTTTTGAAGTGCGAGAGCCAAGAAGTATGTCCCAAGTGGTCCGTCAGTCTCTGCATAACCCTTGACGCAAAAGCCTGTATATAAAAAGACAACACCTTTTTTAAGTGTGATAAATTTCTCTGCCGCTTTTTTGCAATGTTCCACAGGATATCTCTTTTGGAGCTTATCCATGCCTCTTGTTGAGTATTTTAATATGATTTCATCTATAGTTTTATTGTTTTTCATGGTAATTTATTCTATAATTAAAAAGCTTAAAAACAACTACAAGCAAGGAAATAAAATGGAAGCAAAAGAGTTAAGAAGCAAGATAGCAAAAGGTGAATTTGTCAAGCCGACAGCTGGGTATTGTGAAGGGTATGTGCAGGCAAATATGTTTGTGATACCGAAAAAATATGCCGCAAGTTTTGAAGAGTTTGCAAAAAAGAACTCAAAAGCGATGCCTCTGCTTGAAGTTGTAAAAGATGGATATCACACAAAAGTACTGGCAAAAGATGCAAATTTACTAAATGAACTCCCGCTTTATAATATAATTGAAAACGGAAAAGTAGTCAAACAGGTAAAGAGCATAGAGGAGTATTATAGTGAAGATTTGGTCTTTTTCTTGATAGGATGTAGCTTTACTTTTGAGACATCTCTTTTGAAAAGCGGTATAGATTTGCGACATGTGCAAGAGGGTGTAAATGTCTCAATGTATAGTACAAATATAAAACTAAACCCAGTTGATATCTGGCGAGGAGATATGGTAGTCTCAATGCGACCGATAAAAAAAGAGAGGGTAGCAGATGCCTGCGTAGTCACAAGCCACTACCCAAATATGCACGGAACCCCATTACAAGTAGGCTACCCAGATATGATAGGTATAAAAGATATAAATCACCCAGAGTACGGCGATGCAGTAGAGATAAAAGATGATGAAATCCCGCTTTTTTGGCCATGTGGAGTAACCCCACAAAATGTCCTAAGAGATGTCAAGCTCCCATTTGCCATAACACATGCACCAGGGCATATGTTTGTTTCAGATAAAAAGGATGAGGATTATTATGTGTAGGTTAAATTTGTTGTGCCCTCGATTTACTCAAATCTTTTCTTGCTATCGGTAAACCTCATGATGATAAGTAGCAATAAGAGAGCAAGTATAAAACTTATCAAAATATTTGGTATAAAATAGACAAGAGCAAAAAGCAAAATATTGAGAATTATGGCATAGTTGGTTACTTTAAAATGGCTCCATCCAGATTGTGTTAGTCTTTGGTACGCGTGTTTTTTATGCGCAATGCTAAGTTTCTCATGGTTTAGTTTTCTTCGCAAAAGTGTCCAAGTAGCATCAAACCAAAAGACTCCAAATAAAATAATCCATACCCATAGATTTGTCACATTTTGATTTGCATAGTATATGGTAAATATGGCAACATTATAGCCTAGAAGCGTACTTCCAACATCTCCCATAAAAATTTTAGCATTACCAAAATTCCAGTACAAAAAGCCAAGAACTGCCATGGCCAAAACGACAAAATGCTCGCCCCCAAAAAGCATAAAGCCAGCAACAGACAAAAACAGAGCCTCACTTCCTGCATAGCCATTAATCCCATCTAAAAAATTATAGAGGTTGATAAACCAGATTATCAATAAAAATGCAAAAAGATTGGTGATGATCTGATTTTCTATGTTAAATAGGCCAAACTCTAAACTGTTAAATCCACCTAAAAAGAACAATCCGCCAAAAGCTACAACGGCTTGAGCTATAAGCCTTATTTTTGGGCTAAGTTTATAGATATCATCAAAAAAACTCACAACAGATATAATAACTCCAACCAAAAGAGCATAGAAAAGATTTGATTCTATTTGCGATGTAAGTTGAAGATAGATAAGCCCAACAAACCAAGTAACAGCGATAGCGATTCCCCCACCATGGGGAGTGGGAACTGTGTGACTACTGCGCTCGTTTACCTTTTCTAATAGTGCATTTTTTATGTAGTAGTTTTTTATGAGATATGTAAGAGAGAACGACAGGATGAGTAGCAGGGTATAAAATAAAGGCATAGTTTATTTCTTACAATCTCCAACTTTAAGCTCATCTTTGTGTTTTTCGATAAATTTTGGTCCTATTCCTTTTACATCAGTTAGCTCTTCCACAGTTTTAAAGCAGTGATCTTTTCGGTACTCAAGAATCGCCCCAGCTTTTTTAACCCCGATGCCTTTAAGACTCGTGAGTTCTTGCTGGCTGGCATTGTTGATATCAACTGCACCAAATAGAAAACTCACATTCATAAGTAAAATCAATATGTATTTCATGGTTGCCCCTTTTTTGATCTATTTTAAGTTTATGGTGGCCAAGCTTCTTTAAAATGCTACTTATGGTATCCAATCTCTTGACATTGTGCACATCCAAAATTTAAGATAATTTTATCCATCTATCTTTATTATATTATCAATAATATGTGGAAATTCTATCTCAAAATCATCTAAAAATGTTTTATCTATTATTTTTATCTCTTGTAGCATCTCATGAGGAAAACTTTTAAGCCGTATAATCAATTCTTCATTGCTAAAACTTGCTTTTTTATGTGCAGATTCAAGTATATCTTTCCAATCAAATGTATAAAACTTGCAAATAAGAAATGTATCAAATATATCTTTTGGATTGTCTCTGCCTATCACTGCTGTTAATTTATTGCTCAATATATTTTCAATATTATCTAAAAGATAGTTGTTTTCATTCAAAATCACATCTTTATATCTAAATGCAATGTCATTTATAAAATCAAGTTGTAGTAAATCATCTATCTTAAATCTTGTAAAATCTTTTGATTCTACTTCTACTGCCAACTCAAATTTGGATTGCAAAGCTCTCTTGATATTTTTTATAGCAAAGCTATATCTAGCAGATTGATTAGTAAAAAAATCTAAATCATCAGAATATCTTTTTTCTACATAAAAACGACTAATACAAGTACCGCCAGTAAGATAAAATTCATTTTCAGTTTCAAAAACAACTTTCAAAACCTTATCTTGAAGTTCATAAAGTTTTTTGTAGTCTATGCTACCCATTTTAACTCATCTATAAGCAGTGGTTTGTCAAAAAAATAAACTTCTACTAAGTTTTTTCTCCTAAAAGCAAAATCAGCATTAAATTTTGGTACTTTATAGTTATCTAACAGTTTTGATAATTGCTCTAGCTCAAAGATAGCTAAATCCTTAAATAATGAAGTACTATTTAATAATATTTTTTCAAAAAACATACCTTTTTTTCGCACATCTTCACCACTTAAAATTGCATCAATGTCATCATTAGAGATTTCCAAATCCCAGAAACAATCTTTTTTTATTCTGTCATAATTAATCATAAACAACCCCTTGTTTATTTTTTATTTATTGTATCATATTTTTTTTCACAAAGTCCAACATCTATTTCGCTCTTTCGGAAGCGATGCCTTAGCTTCGCCAACTCCAAAAATCCCTCAAAAAACGGCACACGAATCAAATTTGTTTTAACTCTATTTGAAAGTAATCTCTTATTTTTACTTTATCTAAATTCTCAATAGGTTCCAAGTATCCAATATCATCATCTTCGATATCATCTATATAAAGCAAAGCAGTGACAAAAAGTTTAAAATTTATACCATTTAAAACATTTAAACTTCACTT
>JALUXQ010000085.1 GCA_027013265.1 Campylobacteraceae bacterium
GGAGCTCTTTTCTGGGATTCATTCATTTTTTGCAAATGCTTTGATATTTGTGATAGCGGCTCATATAGCAGGAAGTTTGGTAGATAAATTTATCAAAAAGAGTGATGCTATTGATTCTATGCTGAGCGGATTTAAAAAAACCAAAGAGTTGCTACATGTCAGACTAAATGTCTTTCAAGTGCTTTTTTCATTTATTTGGATAGGGGTATCGTTGTTTTCGCTGTACTATATGATTTTTACTAAGGACAATGTTCTGTTGGCGAGTGCAAATGTTAAGCAAAATTATGCATTCGAGCATAGTGATTTTACCAAAGAGTGCAGTGATTGTCACACACTTTATCCTCCATATTTGCTTCCTAAAAAATCATGGAGATTGATGATGGGTAATCTAGAAAATCATTTTGGCGAAGATGCCTCTTTAGATAAAGCTACAAATCATTCTATCTTGGCATTTTTAGAGAAAAATAGTGCAGAAACATCAACTCAAGAATCAGCCTTTAAGATAGGAAAAGAGTTAAAGAAAAATAGTAAGATATTGGCGATAACCAAGACAAATTTTTGGAAAAACATACATAAAAATGTTGATAAAAATCTTTTTAGCAGCGATGCTGTAAAAAATAGATCAAACTGTAAAGCATGCCATCAAGACATACAAAAAGGGTTGTTGGATTATGAGCTTATCAAAAGAGGTTAGAAGATGAAGATATTTTTGATTTTTATTATCTGTTTTAGTTTTGCTTTTGCAGATTCCGAACACCATTACAATAGAGATTTAACCTATTTGAACTTAAATAGTGTGCAAAAAAAACAGATAGTTAAGATTTTAAAAAACTATAGAAAAGAGATGAAGCAGTATAGAGAAAAGAGAGAAAGTATAGTAAAAATAAAGCAAAAATTTTTCACACAAGATATTTTTGATGGAGAGAAGATTACCAAAGAGAATCGCACTATAAGTTCACAGGCTATCAAGATTGAGATAAATTTTCTAAAAAATATGCATGATATACTATCAAAAAAACAGAGGATAAAGTTCGCTAAATACATGGAGGATTGGGACACAGAATGAACAAAGTGATGCTGATAGAAGATGATTTGGATATGCAAGAGTTACTTGTGGATTATCTGAAAAATTACAGCTTTGAGGTAGATGCTTATGATAAGCCTTTGAGTGCTATGGAGGAGCTTTTTACCAAAAATGACTACTGTATCGTTGTTTTGGATTTGATGTTGCCCCAACTTGATGGTTTTGATGTGTGCAAAAAAATTCGTGAAAAAAGCTCTATCCCTATCATTATATCTAGTGCAAGAGGAAATCTTGGCGATAAAGTTTTAGCTTATGAGTATGGGGCTGATGATTATTTGGCAAAACCATATGAACCAAAAGAGCTTATCATGAAGATTAACGCGATTTTAAAAAGGGTGACAAATAGCACCAATATCAAAAAAGTAGGTGAATTTGAAATCGATGAATCAAAAATGCAGATATCTCAAATGGGGCATCCGCTCTCTTTTACCAAGATAGAGTATGAGATATTTTTACTTCTGCTGAATAGCGATAAAAAAATACTATCAAGAGAGGCAATAGCAAAGTATCTAGGCAGTGACTACTTAAACATAAAAGACAGAGCTATAGATATGCACATTAGTAATATAAGAACAAAGATATTTGATGACTCAAAATCTCCAAAATATATAAAATCTATTTGGGGTATTGGATATAAGTTTATAGGAGATTAGCATTTCGTGTCTATATTTAAAAAGATAATAATCCTTTTTCTGGCAAGCATTGTGTTGATTGGGTACCTTGCTATTCTTACCAACAAGATAACAAATGACAAGATAGAGTTGGTGTATAAACAGAAGTATATCCAAGCAGCCAAAGAGTTATTTAATCCATTTTCAAGTGGAGATTTATCACTTTTTGGTAAGAAATTAGGAGAAATCCACTATAAAAAGATAGATTTTAAACCAAAAAATGAAGATACAATTCTCTATAGGCATAAAATCTCGTTTGGCGTAATTGAGGTTTTGAAGCAAGAGGGTAAAATTTACCTGCACATGAAGTATCTAAATGATGAAGTTTTTTTGCGTGATACTTCCGAACACGGTGATTCTGAAAAAAAAGAGCGTTTAAATTATCTTATACTAGCAGAGATATTTTTATTGATTGTGATGTTAATCATAGTTTTGGGAATACTAAAGCCACTCAAACAAATCTCAAAAGCTATTGAGAAGTTTGGGCAAGGAGACTACTCTTGGAGACTAAAAAAAGCTAGAGGTCAAGATGAGATATCGCAAGTGGTTAATGAATTTAACAGTATGGCTGAAAACTTGGAACTCTTGATAAAGACAAGAGCACAATTTTTAAATGACATAAGCCATGAACTAAGAATGCCGATAGCAAAAGCAAAGATTTCACTAGAGATGATCGAAGATACAAAATATAAAAATATACTAAAAAAATCGATACAGCAGATGGATGATCTAACTCATGAGCTTTTGGAGTTAGAAAAGATAAAATCAAAAAACCTGAAACTAAATAGGCAAAAATGCACAGTTGAGACTCTGCTTAGTGAAACACTCTCAAAAATGATGATAGAAAATGAAAAGGATATAAGCATAGATGTAAAGGCAAATTTTGAGTGTTTTGTGGATATAAACTATAT
>JALUXQ010000086.1 GCA_027013265.1 Campylobacteraceae bacterium
TATATAGCATGAGCTTAGTTGGTGTCTAGGTGTTCTTGCATTTGATAGGGTTGGGGTCGCTAGCATCACTTCAAATTTGGAAATCAAATCATAAAATTTCTTTGCCCAATCTTGTGAGTTCAGCTCGTTTTGTGCTAGAAACATAGCTATCGCCATGAACATATGTTGAGGAAGTTCTATCGGCACTCCCTTAGCGTTTTTGATAAGGTATCTATCATGAAGTGTTTTTATTCCTAGGTATGTAAACTGCAAATCTCTTTCAGGCTTTATATATGCATTTAAATCATCAAGGTCATATTTGTCTTTTAGTCCTAAAAGAATCCTTCCTTTTTTTTCACCTCTTTCAAAATACTCTTTAAGGGTACAGTATCCTGTGAATTTATTGACTTTGTGATACAAATCATACAAAAACAGTCTTGCAGCCACAAATGTCCAGTTTGGTCTATCTATGTCTATCTTGTCAACAGCAGTTTTTATGAGAGTTTTTTGTATCTCCTCAGTTGTGATTTTGTCACGAAACTGTATCTTTGCATCTACTTCTAATTCACTTTGGCTGACATTTTCCAAGTTCTCTACGGCTGAACTTGTATATTTTTGTATCTTTGATATATCTAATGGCTCAACTCTGCCATTTCTTTTTTGAACTGTTAACATATACTCTCCATCAACTTTATTTGAATACTCTAGCAAATATATTATCTATATTTTTTGTATAATAATCATAATCAAAACAGGCTCTTATCTCATCTTCGTTTAGTTTTTCTCTTAAGTCTTTATCAACTAATAGATTTTCCAAAAAGAGACTTTCGCCTTTATCGTTTATAGCCTTTTTGCCAACTTGTAAATCTTCCCATACTTTCATAGAATTTCTTTGGACTATTTTATAGGCATCTTCTCTGCTGACTCCTTTGGATGGAAGTTCAAGCAGGACTCTTTGAGAAAAAACCAAACCACCTGTAAGATTTAGGTTTTTCATCATGTTTTTTGGATAAACTAGCAGTTTTTCTATGACACCAGTTAATCTGTGAAGCATAAAGTCTGTTGTTATAAAGCCATCAGTTAGGGTAAATCTTTCGACTGAACTGTGGCTGATATCTCTTTCGTGCCAGAGTGCTACATTTTCCAAAGATGGCGTTGCGTAGCTTCTTATCACTCGGCAAAGTCCCGTAATATTTTCACTTAGTACTGGATTTCTTTTATGTGGCATTGCAGAGCTACCCTTTTGTCCTTTGCTAAAAAACTCTTCTGCCTCATAAACTTCTGTCCTTTGATAGTGTCTGATGGCTACAGCAATTTTTTCGCAACTTGAAGCTAGAAGTGCGAGAGCATTCATCAAGTTTGCATATCTGTCTCTTTGGATGATTTGGTTTGATACAGGAGCTGGGCTCAACCCCAAATCTTGACAAACAAACTCTTCTAACTCCATTGGAGAGTGAGCCATATTTCCCATAGCACCACTTATCTGACCCACGCTGATAACCTCTAGGGATTGTTTGAGGTTTTTTAAATTTCTTGATATCTCGTCATACCAAATAGCTAGTACCAAACCAAAAGTTATCGGCTCACCATGTATGCCGTGGCTTCTACCTACCATCAGGGTTTTTTTATGCTCAATCGCCCTCTTCTTTATGGCGGACATTAAACCTTCAACATCTTTTATGATAAGCTCAAGTGAGTCTTTCATCTGCAAAGCAACAGCAGTATCTATGCAGTCAGAGCTAGTCATGCCATAATGCACCCACCTACTCTCATCCCCAAGACTTTCAGAGACACTAGTCAAAAATGCGATAACATCATGTTTAGTTTTTTTCTCTATTTCATCGATTCTGTCTACATCAAACGAAGCATTTTTTAGTATATTTTGACAATCAGTATCGTTTACAAGTCCAAGCTTATTCCATCCTTTTACAACAGCTTTTTCTACTTTTAGCCATGCATCATACTTTGCCTGTATGCTCCATTTGTTCTTCATTTCATCTCTTGCATATCTTTCAACCATTTCCACTCCCCTAAAAATTGTAACTGACCTTATACATCTTATGTCAAGAATAGCATAAAATGTATAAGGTCAGTTATGCTACACTATATATCGTGACTTCAAAACTCTTTTTTAAAGGCCAAATCCTCTCTTCGGTCTGAGCCTTACAAAAGAGTTTTAAATAGTATTTATTTTATCTAAAACAGTGTTAAAAAAGGGTTAAAACTTTGGGTTATGTGACAAAAGAATTTCAAATAAATAAAGAGATAAAGGCATATAAATTTTTGATGCAAGAGTTTGATATAAAGATGAAAGATGCACAAAAATGGATAGACAAAAAAAGAGTTTACTTAGATGATGAAATTGTAAATATAAAAAATGCAAATCTTCTCGGAACGGCAAAAGTTATATTTTTCAAGTCAGAGCCAAGTGGGATAAAGCCTATATTTGAAACTGAAGATTTTGTGGTTTTCGATAAACCAAGTGGTGTTTTAGTTCATCCAAATAAGCTAAGCGGTGAGTATAGTCTAAACGATGATATAAAATTCCTCTTTGGTACAGATGCAAATGCTGTCCATAGAATTGACAAAGAGACAAGTGGCTTAGTGCTTGTTGCTAAAAATAAAAAAAGTGAGATAGAGCTAAAAAATTTATTTGAAAAAAGAGAGATAAAAAAAGAGTATCTAGCCATCGTTCGAGGCAAAATCAAACAAAATCTAACTATAGAAAAAAATCTAAAATCAGACATCCCCTCTTCTTTGATTCGTATAAAATCACATGTGAGAGATGATGGGCAAAAGGCTGTAACAAAAATTGAAGTGGTAGAGTATCTCGAAGATGAAAATCTAACACTGATAAAAGCCAAACCAATCACAGGCAGAACTCACCAGATTCGAGCTCACATGTTTCATGTGAAACATCCAATCTTGGGTGATCCGATATATGGAGTTGATGAAGTAGATGCTGATATCTTCTTGAGCAGAAAAATGAGCAATAGCAAAAGAGTAAAAATCACAGGCGCAAAAAGATTGATGCTCCATGCAAACTTTTTAAGTTTTAAATATAAAAGTATTGAGTACAATATTCAAAGTAAGATAGATTTCAAAAAAGAGGCAAATCATGAAAACAATTAAAGTGGGCGATATCTATATTACTCCTAGCAAAATAGTTTGTATCGGTAGAAATTATGTTGATCATATAAAAGAGCTGAACAATGAAGTTCCAACTTCTATGGTTTTGTTTATGAAGCCAAATAGTGCGATAAGTGAAAAATTGGAGACAAAAGGAAAAGAGTTACATTATGAGGGTGAAATCTCGTTTATGATTAAAGACTCAAAGATAAGTTCTGTTGGTTTTGGATTGGACTTGACAGACAGGACTTTACAGAGTGAGCTTAAGAAAAAAGGACTTCCTTGGGAGAGAGCAAAAGCATTTGATGGAGCAGGGGTCTTTGGTGAGTTTGTAGATATTGATGAAAAGGATATCGAAAAATTAAACTTAAAACTATATATAAATGACAAACTTGTTCAATCAGGTGGGGTTGAGTTGATGATCAATAAGCCCACTGCTGTCGTGGAAGAGATTTTAACATTTTGTACACTCGAAGATGGAGATATAGTCATGAGTGGTACACCAAAAGGTGTAGGGACTTTTAAGCCAGAAGATAAATTTGTAGGCGAGATATTTATGGGAGATGTTAAAATTTTAACAAAAACTTGGAGAGCGGTTTAAGATCGCTCATCAAAAAACAGAACTTTTACAATTCCAAATATTGAAACAGCAACTACGATAACTAAAAAAACTGCTTCACCAATGTCGACTATGCTCATTTTTTCTCCTCTCTATCTTTTAGTTGACCGCAAGCTGCACTTATGTCTAAGCCTTTTGATTCTCTTATGGTGCACAGCACACCATGCTTTAATAGATAATCTTGAAACTTCAAAACATCTTTTACTTCTGGTCTCTCATAACTGCTTCCAGCGTGTGGATTAAAAAAGATGAGATTTGCTTTTGCTTTTATGCCATTAAGAAGTTTGACCAATTTTTTCGCACTTTTGATATCGTCATTTAAGTTTTTAATCACAAGGTATTCAAACATCACCCTCTTCCTTGCATCTATTGGAAACTCTTTTACTGCATCTATGATTGATTTGATATTGTAAGCTTTGTTTATAGGCATGAGTTGTTCTCTTAGTTCATCATCTACTGCGTGCAGTGATATTGCCAAAAGAACACCAAGGTTCATGTTGCCTAGTTTTTTTATTTGAGTACTTAATCCACTTGTTGAGATTGTTTGTCGTCTTGGGCTAATCGAGAGACCGAGTGGATCTGAAAATATATTTATAGCTTTTTGCACATTTGAAAGGTTATCAAGTGGTTCACCCATACCCATAAAGACAATATTTACTCTTCTATTTTGTGCGATATCGTTATCTTTTTTTATCATCAAGACTTGAGAGGTAATTTCACCAGGTGTCAGATTTCTTAGAAATCCACTTTTCCCAGTCAAACAAAAAGAGCAACCAATTTTACAACCGACTTGAGATGATATGCAGATAGTATATCTTGTATGATGAAGTAGTTTTCCCTCTTCGTTTGTCTTCTCCTTTTTCATGGGGAGCAGAACTGATTCAACAGTTTTTCCATCTTTTAAAAGAAAAAGGTATTTTTTACTTCCATCATTACTCTGTTCGATTGTTGCTATTTTTAGTGGATCTAAATAGTAATCTTCTTCTAGTTTTTCTCTTAAGTCATTTGGTATATTTTTCATATCTTTAAAAGAGTTAACATATTTTTTATATACCCATTCATATATCTGCTTTGCTCTAAATGAGGGTTTTATTTTTACGCTTAGTTCCTCTTTGGTGAAGTCTAGTATACTTATTTTGCTCATGAGTTACTCACTTGTTTTCTTACATATTGTGTTAGTTTTTCTTTTGCATAGCCATGGTTCTTGATAAAATCATCATGTGCATGTTCATCACAATAGTTAGTAATTATAAAGATACCATATGCAGGAATATTGAATTTATTTGCTACCGTTAGTATAGAAAAAAACTCCATATTTTCAGCCTCAATCCCATTTTTTAAGAATTTGTTAGATAATTCTTTGTTAGTCGTTATGTAGTTACTAGAATTAACTAATATCTTATTTCCGTTAGTTGTTTCACATGAAACATTACTCTCAATAGATACTATCTTGTTATCAATTGGTGTGTAACAGTTATTTAAAAAATAACCCGTTTCAATGTTAGTAGATGAGTTTGAGTGTATGATATCAAAAGGCTTTAGATTTCCATAGCTTCCAGCAGTTCCTATAAAAAGTATAGATTTCGGTCTGTTTTTTATTACGATTTTTGTGAGATTTATACTGCTATTTATCAACCCGATTCCGACAGGAGTTACAAAATCAAAAATCTCATTATTTCCAGCACTTAAGATTATCATATCCTTACTGCTATCCCCTCATCTCTTAAATATCTTTTTAAATCCATAATCTCTATCTCTTTATAGTGAAATATCGACGCAGCTAGTGCTGCATCAGCACCATTCATAAAAGCCTCTTTTATATGTTCTTTTTGTCCTGCTCCACCACTAGCTATGATAGGAATATCTAGCATTTCACTCATCTTAGAAGTAAGCTCAATATCATAACCATTTTTAACACCGTCACAATCCATAGATGTCAAAAGTATCTCTCCCGCACCTCTTTGTTCAACCTCTTTTGCCCAAGAAAGAACATCTATGCCCGTATCAATTCTGCCACCATTTATAAAAACATGCCAACTATTTTCTACTTTTTTTGCATCAATTGCCACTACTGTACACTGAGAGCCAAATCTTTTTGATGATTGATTTATAAAATCTGGATGTTTTATGGCATATGAGTTTATACTTATCTTGTCACAACCAACTTTTAAAAGATTGTAAATATCATCCATTGTTCTGATGCCTCCACCGACAGTAAGCGGAATAAAAACCTCTTTCGCTACTTTTTCAACGATATCAACAATCGTGCCTCTTTTTTCATGGGTTGCAGTTATATCTAAAAATGTAATCTCATCGGCACCCTCTTCATTGTATCTCTTGGCAACTTCTACAGGATCTCCTGCATCTTGGAGCCCTACAAAATTTACGCCTTTTACAACTCTTCCATTTTTTACATCCAGGCATGGTATGATTCTTTTAGCAAAATTTTCCATTACAATAACTCCTAGTAGAATGTTATCCAATCTAAGACAAATTTCGGCTGAATTTTTATGTGTTTTCGAGGTTTAGAAGATACTCTTTTATATCAAGTCCACTTGCATAACCAGTCAATTTCCCAGATTTTCCGATAACCCTATGACATGGGATGATGATAGATATAGGATTTGCCCCATTTGCCCCACCAATCGCCCTTACTGCTTTTGGACTTCCTATGTTTTCTGCTTGCGTTGCGTAGCTTATAGTTTTGCCATATGGGATATTTAACAGTGCTCTCCACGCTTTTTTTTGAAAATCTGTTCCTTCAAAAAAGATAGGAATATTAAATGTTCTTCTTCTTTTTGCAAAATACTCCTCTAGTTGTCGTTTGGTTTTTTCTAAAATAGGGTGATTTTTCTCTATAGTTTCTCCAAATTTACTCTTATATTTATCCCAATTTCTACTACTTACTAAAACTCTCAAATATCGTGTATCTGTTGCTATATGGATATCTCCTATTGGAGATTTTATAATTTGATAGTGTAAAATCATCTTAGACCTTTTTTCATAATTATATCATTTTAAAGGACTAATAAACTTATAAGTAAATTAAAGATAACATGAGACAAATTTAAAGGTGAAGGTATGTCAAAAATTGAGGCTAAAAAGAGATTTGGTCAAAATTTTTTAAAAGATACTTCTGTTTTAAATAAAATCATCCAATCGATGCCCAAAAACGATCTTTTGCTCGTTGAAATTGGACCTGGCTTAGGTGATTTGACGCAAATGCTCTTGAGAGTGAAACCCTTAAGAGCTTATGAGGTCGATAGAGACTTATGCGTTCATTTGAGAGAAAAATTTTCCAAAGAGATAGAAAAAAAACAGTTAAAATTAGAACAAACTGATGTTTTGGAGTGTTTTGAAAAGGGTTCACTTGACAAGGAACCCTATAATTTAGTTGCAAATTTACCATATTATATAGCAACGAAGATTATCCTCGAAGCATTAGAAGACGAGAAGTGTAATTCCATGACTGTTATGGTGCAAAAAGAGGTTGCATTGAAGTTTTCTGCTCCCGTAAAAACAAAAGAGTTTACCTCTTTGGCGATACTCTCTCAAAGTATAGCAGATGTAGAGTTGCTGTTTGATGTGCCATCTAGCTCATTTGAGCCGGCACCAAAAGTGACTTCATCTATTTTGAAAATTGTAAAAAAAAGAGAATTTATAAAGGGTGCTAGAGCACTATTTGAGAGCGAAAAAGATTTTATAGGATTTAAAAAGTATCTTAGGATCTCTTTTGCTAGTCCTAGAAAAACTTGGGCAAAAAATATATCTTCAATTTACAATAAAGATTTTGCTAAAAAGTTGTTAAAAAAAATGAATATAACGACCAATACAAGACCTCATGAGCTAAGCGTCACAGATCATCTTAATTTATATAAAGAGATTGCTCTTTAAAATTAAGGTAAAAATATGCAAGAAAACAAGAAGAACAGTTCTGGTCAAAAACCAGTAAAACAAAAAGCACAAAGTAGTGCAGGAGATAAACAGGGACAAGCGAAAAAGCAAAATCCAAACAGGCAAAATAGAAAAAGAAAAAGTGCCAAAAATCAACCAAGCGTACTAGAGGGCAATGAAAAATGGCAAAAAGATATGCAAAATGCCATAGAAGCAAATCATAAGATACACAAAGATAGGCTAGAAAAATTCTCTCTTTTAAACAATAACACAAAAGCAAAGCTAAAAATCACCCCTCTTGGAGGACTTGGTGAAATTGGCGGAAATATAACCGTTATAGAGACAGATACAAGTGCTATCATAGTAGATGTTGGTATGAGTTTTCCAACTGACGATATGCACGGAGTCGATATCCTAATCCCAGACTTTACATACTTAAGACAGATAAAAAAGAAGATAAAAGCCATCGTCATCACTCATGCTCATGAAGACCATATAGGTGCAGTTGCTTATCTATTCAAAGAGATGCAGTTCCCTATATATGCGACTCCTTTGCCCCTTGGGATGCTCTCAAATAAGTTTGAAGAGCATGGCCTAAAGCAGTATAGAAAGCTTTTTCGCCCAGTAGAGAAGAGAAAAGTATATACAATAGGCGACATAAAAGTTGAGTGGATGCACATAACCCACTCTATCATAGATGCTTCATCTTTGGCAATCACAACCGAAGCTGGAACTATCATCCATACGGGTGATTTTAAGATAGACCATACACCAATAGATGGATATGTGACCGATTTAAACAGATTTGCAGAGTATGGTGAAAAAGGTGTTTTGTGTCTGTTAAGCGATAGCACAAATTCACACAAAGAGGGTATAACCAGAAGCGAAAGCACTGTTGGAAAGACATTTGATTATATCTTTTCAAAGTCAAAAGGCAGAGTCATCATGTCAACTTTTTCTTCAAATATCCATAGAGTCTATCAAGCTATCAGTTATGGATTAAGACACAATAGAAAAGTGTGCGTCATAGGAAGATCTATGGAGAGAAATCTCTTTACCGCTATTGATTTAGGGTATATAGATCTTGATAAAAGTATCTTTATCGATCCGCACGAAGTCAATAAACACAATGATAAAGAGGTTCTGATAGTCACCACAGGCTCTCAAGGTGAGACAATGGCTGCACTTTACAGAATGGCAACGGATGAGCACAGGCATATAAAGATAAAAACAAGCGATCAGATAATAATATCTGCAAAAGCAATTCCAGGCAACGAAGGAAGTGTTTCAAAGGTACTTAACTTCTTGATAAAAAGCGGTGCAAGTGTGGCTTATCAGGATTTTAGCGAGATACATGTCAGCGGTCATGCTGCACAAGAAGAGCAAAAGTTGATACTAAGACTCGTAAAACCAAAGTTCTTTTTACCAGTTCATGGAGAGTACAATCATGTCGCTAGACATAAAGAGACAGCTATAAAATGTGGAATTCCAGCTAAGAATATACTTCTTATGAGCGATGGTGATCAGATAGAAGTTTGTCCAAAATATATCAAAAAGGTCAAATCAGTCAAAACAGGAAAAGTTTTTGTCGATAATCAAGCAAATGAAAAGATAGCAAATGATGTAGTGATAGACAGACAAAAGATGGCTGAAGCAGGGCTTGTGATGGTTGTAGCTCAGGTGAATCTAAATGAGCAAAAACTAGCAGGCAGACCAAGAGTAGTGAGTTATGGTTTGGTTTCAGACAAAGATGACAGAAAATTTTCGCAGGAGATGGAGGGCGTTATAGACCAGTTTACTATAAATGCAAAAAAAGAGCTTTTCCAAAACAAAAGAGCTCTTGAAAATGAGCTTAGACAGGTTCTTAGAAAACATATATACAGAAAAATGAAAAAATATCCAACTATTGTTCCGACAATATTTATGATGTAAGGTTAAAAAATATGGATTTTAAAGATATAGCTAGAGATGTTCTTAGGCTAGAAGCTAAAGAGCTACTTGATGCAGCTGAGACGATAGACGATGAAATTAATAGAGCGACAGAGCTAATAGCTGGTATAAAAGGCAAGCTTATTATAACAGGTGTTGGGAAGAGTGGCTTAATCGGAGCAAAGATAGCAGCGACAATGGCGAGCACAGGAACGAGTAGTTTTTTTATACACCCGACTGAAGCACTTCATGGTGATTTGGGAATGATAGGCAAAGATGATGCAGTTTTGGCTATTAGCTACAGCGGAGAGAGTGAAGAGTTGATAAAGATACTGCCTCACATAAAGAGATTTGATATACCTCTGCTAGCGATGGCCAAGAACAAAGACTCAGCACTTGGGAGATATGCAGATGTTTTTCTATCTATTAATGTCTCAAAAGAGGCTTGTCCACTCGATGTTGCTCCAACAACTTCAACAACTCTAACTCTAGCGATGGGAGATGCAATCTCAGTTTGCCTGATGAAGAGAAAAAACTTTCAAAAAGAGGATTTTGCATCATTTCATCCAGGTGGAAGTTTAGGTAAAAAACTCTTTGTTAAAGTTAAAGACTTGATGCATACAAAAAGTTTGCCTATCGTTCAAGCCAATTCAAGCCTAAAAGAGGCTATAGTTACCATGAGCGAGGGAATGCTTGGAAATGTTCTTATCGAAGATGGTGATGGTAAACTGTTGGCGATACTTAGCGATGGAGACTTGCGGAGGGCTATCATGCGAGATGATTTTTGCTTGGAAGCCAAAGCGATTGATTTTGCTACGAAGAGTCCAAAAGTATTAGAGGGAGAAAATACACTAGCTAGTGATGCACTCTCTTTTGTAGAGTCCTACAAGATACAGTTGATAGCCGTCATTGATAAAAATAGACGAGTCATAGGTGTTCTGCATATCCATGATTTGATAGAGGCGGGTATAAAATAGTGGAACCAATCAGATTAAATAAGATGATATCTCACAACACAAGATACTCAAGAAGAGAGGCAGATAAGCTGATTCAAGATGGCCAAGTGAGTGTCAATGGAGAGGTTGTGACAGATTTGTCAACCAAAGTAACTTATGAAGATAAAATACGAATAAAAGATAGAAGTTTATATAAAAAGAGCAAATATTCAGTTATCGCTTACCATAAACAAAAAGGTGAGCTTGTTAGTAAAAAAGATGATAGAGGAAGAAAGACGATATATGACACACTTCCTTCAAAATTTTCACACTTTATGAGTGTAGGAAGGCTTGATTTTACTAGCGAAGGGTTGTTGTTGCTTAGTGATGCAGCGGATATTGTGTCTGCATTGATGCATGGTGATTTGGAGAGAGTTTACTATGTGAAGATAAAGGGGGCGGTCACAAAACAGATGGAGATAGCTATGCAAGAGGGTCTGTACCTTGAAGATGCGAGCAAGGGCGGACATGAGATGAGCAGAGTAAGGTCTATGGAGTTTGCTCCTTTTTTAAACTATCGAATCATAAAAAACAGACCAACATACTCAACTATCAAAGTGACCATAAATGAAGGCAAAAATAGAGAGCTTAGAAGGTTTTTTGGATACTTTGATGCAGATGTTGTAGGGCTCAAAAGAGTAAGCTATGGAAAGATAGATTTGGATATGCTAAAGCCTGGAAAACATAGATTTTTAACAAATACAGAGTATGACGCTCTTAGAGATTATCTGGCATACACAAAGAAAGAGAAAGTGCAAGATTGATAGAAAATCTAGCTCTGTTTTTTAGACCAAAAAGTATAGAAGAGATGTGCGGACAAAAGCATTTGTGTGCCAAAGACGCACCTTTTAGAAAGTTGCTGGAGAAACAGAGTATATCCCACAGTATATTTTTTGGGCCAGCAGGAGTTGGTAAAACAACTCTTGCTAGGATTATATCAGCTCACTTAAAGTTGCCATTTTATGAGATGGATGCAACAAATATAAGAGTTGAAGAGATACGAAATATACTCAAAAATCATAAAAATTCCCTACTTAAACCACTTATATTTATAGATGAGGTGCATAGACTTTCAAAGACTCAACAAGAGGTACTTTTGGTGCCTATGGAGAGAAGGGAAGCTATCATCATAGGAGCTAGCACTGAAAATCCATACTTTTCACTAACTAGTGGCATAAGGTCAAGGTCTATGCTGTTTGAGTTTTTTCCTCTAAAAGATGAAGACTTAGAGGAGGTATTGCAAAAGGTTGGGCAAGAGTTGGATTTTTCTATTGAAGAAGATGCAAAAAGGTACCTTATAAGCTCGTCTTCGGGAGATGTTCGCTCCATGCTAAATCTTTTGGAATTTGCTGTGAAGAGTGATACAAGTATAGATATCAAAACATTAAAAGCATTAAGACCTACTGTTTTAAAAGATGGGGTCAATTCAAATGAGACACATTTTGACCTTGTGAGCGCCATGATAAAAAGTGTGCGAGGCAGTGACATAGACGCAGGGCTTTACTATTTGGCAAGGCTAATAGATGGTGGTGAGAGTGCAGATTTTATAGCTCGTCGTTTGGTGATACTTTCAAGTGAAGATATAGGAAATGCAAATCCAAATGCTCTAAATATAGCTAATAGTTGTCTGCAAAGTGTCAGCAAAATAGGCTTTCCTGAAGCTAGGATTATACTTTCACAAACCCTGATATATCTTGCAAGCAGTCCAAAATCAAACAGTGCATACAAAGCGATAAACAGTGCACAAAAATATGTGGAACAAAACAGAGCGTTAAAAATCCCAAAGTATTTAACAAAACTAGGTGCGAAAGATTACAAATATCCTCACTCAAGCGGTGGTTGGGTAGAGCAGAGATATTTAGAGACTGATCTAAGGTTTTACGAAAGCTCACATGTGGGTTTTGAAAAAACTTTAGATGAGTGGCTAGAGAAGATAAAAAGCAAGTCTAGCAAAAAGGAATAACAAGATGAAGATTGCTATCATAGGTGGTGGAATTAGTGGTTTAAGCACAGCATTTTATATAAAACAGTCCAAACCAGATGTGAAAATCACACTTTTTGAAAAAGAGAGTTCACTTGGCGGTAAGATGATGACAAAAAATATAGAGGGATTTTTGTTTGAAGAGGGAAGTAATGGTTTTTTATCAAATAAGCCTGATACTCTAGAGCTTGTGAAGCAAAGTGGCAGTGAAGAGTTGCTCCTAAGAAGCAGTGATGAAGCACGAGTGAGATACATATACAAAGATGCACTTCACCAACTCCCCGAATCAGCAGGAGCTTTTCTGAAGACTCCACTATTGTCGTTTTTTGGAAAATTGAGGGTAGCTGCTGAGGTTTTTATTAGAGCGAAAAAAGATGATAGTGATGAAACGCTGCAATCTTTTGGATATAGAAGAGTAGGGCGTGAGATGACAGATGCTTTTCTAGATCCCATGGTTGCAGGCATATTTGCATCTGCTCCAGATAAAATATCTGTAAATGCAGCTTTCCCAGCAGTAGTTAAACTAGAAAAAGAGTATGGCGGTTTGTTTAAAGGCATGATAAAGAAAAAGAAAAAAGATGCAGGACCAGGTGGAGTCTTGATGAGCTTCAAAGGTGGAGTTAGTGCTTTTATAGACTCACTTGCTAAGTCTATTGATATAGAGATAAAGACAGATACCCCAGTAAAATCTTTAAAAAAAAGTAAAGATAAATACCTCTTGAACACGCAAGATGAGACTAGTGAGTTTGATATGGTTATTCTTTCGACTCCAGCATTCCAAAGTGCTAAGATTTTAAACGGCATAGATGCCAAGTTGTCTGAGATGCTAGATGATATAGAGTATTCACCTATAAGCGTTGTTGGATTGGGCTACAATGAGCTTTCTCATAAGCTTGATGGTTTTGGTCTCTTAGCAACAAGTTCGGCTAAAAAAGATGTTTTAGGAGTGTTGTGGGATAGTTCTATCTTCACAGATCGAGCACCAAAAGGCAAAAAAGCACTTCGGGTTATGATAGGTGGTCAAAGAAGCCCAGAGTTAGCACTAAAAAGTGAAGAAGAGCTAAAAGAGATAGCCATAAAAGGCGTAAATGAGACGATGGGTATAGAGGAGTTGCCTAGTTTTGTTTATGTAAAAAGATGGAAAAAAGGAATTCCAAACTATAGGGTAGGGCACTTAGAGAAGATGGATAAACTATTCAGTAAGCTCAAAGAGCACAAAGGTCTGTATTTAAGCTCAAATGCCTACTTTGGGGTAGGGCTAAATGACTGTATCAGCAACTCAAGAAAAGTTGCAAGCGAAGCCATAAGAAGTATAAGCTAGAAAGTCTTATTTTGACCGATAATTGATAATTTAGGTTAATAAATATTAATAGTCGAACGCAAAAGCTTAATAAAATTTAACAAAAACTTAAACATAACTTAATAAATTAAATTATACAATTATTACAAAACTATATGAGGAGTTATTGTGAGTAAGAAATATTTAGGCTTGGTAGCACTTTTGTCTTTGAGTGGGGCATTATCACTTTATGCAGGAGATAACACAACATTGCAAAATGCGTTTAAAAATGGAGATATTAGTGGAGCATTAAATGTATATATGGAACGGTACAATATGAGCAATAGTTCACAAAAAGATCATGGTTTCACTTTAGGCTCAGTTGATTTAAACTATGAAACAGGTAGCTTTAAAGGCTTTAAAGCATCTTTGGGGTTCAGAGGTAATCACAACATTAATCAGATAAAAAATGGAGATTATGGAAACGGAAGTGAGCCATCAGCGGTTTTACATACAGCAAATTTATCTTATACAAATGACTATTTTTCTATTATCTTTGGCAGACAAGAGGTTAACCTTGAGTGGTTGGGTGATTTTCATGAAGCATATATGGGTATAATAAACGCGATACCAGACACCACCATCACATATATACACTCAGTAAGCTACGATGCCAGTGCTAGTAAAAATGATGCTGCATTGGGAAGATTTGACAAAACAAATGGTAGCAATGGCATTGATGCAGTCGATATTAAATATGATGGACTATTAGTCGGTATGCAATTAAATGGTTATTATTATTATGGACGGGGTTTGGCTAATTGGTATGGTGGAAAAATAACTTTCGATAACGATATATTTGGATTTACAACTCAATATGCCAAAAGCCATGAAAAAGTATCTGCAACACCAGATGGATC
>JALUXQ010000087.1 GCA_027013265.1 Campylobacteraceae bacterium
AAGCTGCCACAATAGGACAAGAGGTAGCATCAGCTATAACTGAGATTTCATCTTATGTCACATCTCAGGGTGGAGATGCAAATAGTACCAGCTTAACTAGTATGTCTCAAGTTTTGAACACATTGAGTAGTAAAAAAGATGGTAATGCAACAAGTAATACTCAATTTATAGTGTATGGTTCTAGCTCTAGCCATTGTATAGAATTTGATACTAATGCAACAGCATTACAAGTTAAATATCCAACACCACTTGCTACTGATTTGCTATGTAAAGGTATCCAAAATTTAGTTACAGAGCAAAATATCACATTAGCTGGCTCAAGCGTTAAATTTTAGTGTTATATAGTGGAGTTTTTCTCCACTATATCATATAAAATTATTTATAATGAGGATATTGAAACCTGCCTTTACTATGATAGAACTTATCTTTGTTATTGTCATTATTGGTATCTTAGCATCTGTTATGATACCAAAAATGATGGCTACAAGGGATGATGCTAGAGTATCCACTAGGATTATAGATATAGGTAATGCCATAACTGAAATAACAGCTTATGCAGTCTCTAAGGCGACAACAACAAGCAATCTTTGTAAAATGTCAAATGCTCTTTCTAAATTATCTTCCTCAAATGAAGCAAATTGTAGTGAAGGCAATGTAAGCATTATCAAGATGGGCGGAGTTGATTGCATTAAACTAGAAGTTATACATACGATAACTAATAATGATTTGAATGTTAGTAAAATCAATACCCCAAACAGTCTTTGCAAGTATCTTCAAAAAGAGGTAAATCCAGCTTTATACGAAGTGAGACTAAATGGAAATACTATCAAATATTAACAGAAGGAAAAATATATAAAATGAAAAAAGCCTTTACAATGATAGAACTTGTTTTTGTTATCGTTATCATTGGTATCTTGGTATCTGTGGCCATTCCTCGTCTTGCAGTTACTCGTGATGACGCTGTTTTGGTAAAAGGTAAAAGTCAAGTTGCTGCCATAAGAAGTGGAATTGCTATGCAAAAATCTCAAAACCTTCTTCAAGGAGATACGGCAGGAGGGCATTATTATCCTAGTAAGCTAGATAACGATACTAACAATACCCTGTTTTGGTTCTCTGATGGCAATACTTCAAATATTTTAGAGACTCCAATTTATGCTAAAAATGCAGATGGGCACTGGACTGAGACAAACAATACAAGATATATATTTCATCTAAATAGTGGAGATATTCCATTTGATTATCAGCCAGCTACCGGTTCATTTGATTGCCATTTATTGACAACATCTCAAACCTGTAAAGACTTAACAGAGTAATTTGAAACACTACTACCTAGTATCTCTTCTAAACTCTCCACTATCTCCTTTGATATATAAGAGTGAAGATGAGCTAAAAAGAGGAAATATAGTTGAAATCACGCTAAATAAAAAAACAAGACTAGGCGTTATAATAAAAAAAACTTCAAAACCAGAGTTTGCCTGTGAAGATATTTTGGGTGTCAAAGATGAGTATTATTCTGAAGATATGATGGATAATGCGAAGTTTATAAGTGATTACTATGTCAGCTCTTTAGGTGATGCATTGAAGCTTTTTGTGCCAACTAGAAAAAATCAGATACATACAGATGTTCGCATGGACTCTGCTATAACTCTTTCAAGCCAGCAGACAAAAGCTTATGAGTTTATTCAAAAAAAGAGTCGAAGCTTGCTCTTTGGTGACACAGGAAGTGGAAAAAGTGAGATATATATCAAGTGTATAGAAGATTGTATAAATAGTGGTAAAAGTGCTATATTTTTGATGCCAGAAATTGGACTTACTCCACAGATGAAAAAAAGACTCAAAATCGTCTTTGGCTACATGATAGCGATTTGGCACTCAAAAGTAAGTAAAAACACAAAAGAGAAAATCCTAGACAATATCCACAGCGGAAAAATCAAACTAATAGCTGGTACTAGATCAGCACTTTTTTTGCCTATTCAAAACTTAGGTTTGATAGTAGTAGATGAAGAGCATGATGATAGCTACAAATCAAACCAAAGACCAAGATACAATGCCAAAGATTTGGCACTTCTGTTTGCAAAGAGGGCAGGAGCAAAGATAGTGCTAGGAAGTGCCACGCCATCTTTGGGAAGTTACAAAAATCTACCAAGATTTAGGCTTCAAGGTACATACTTTAAAAGTAAAAAAAGATATATATATGAAAAGAGTGAGAGTGGCATAACTCCAAGTATGTTAGAAGTGATAAGAGAGCATTTGGGCAAAAAGGAGCAAATCATCATCTTTTTGCCGACTCGTGCAAACTTTAAGTATATCACCTGTTTTGATTGTGGTTCAAACATCACTTGCCCATTTTGCAGTGTTGGCATGAGCTTACATGTGAATAGAAATGCACTTGTTTGTCACTACTGTAATTTTTCACAAGCAGTACCTAAAATTTGCCCTACTTGTAAAGCCCAAAATCTTCACTCAAATAGAATAGGAACAGCCGAAGTCGTCGCAAGACTAGAAGAGGAGTTTAGCGAAAAAGTTATAGGCAAATTTGACAGAGACGAGGTAAGAACAACAAAACAGTTGAATGCCACACTGAAAGACTTCAATGACAAA
>JALUXQ010000088.1 GCA_027013265.1 Campylobacteraceae bacterium
AATTTAACATTGTAAAAAATTAATGAACTTGAATGCCTAAACTAGGCACTCTTTAACACTCGTTCTCTCAAACGAGGACGAAATTATATACAATTAAAGCTTTGAGTTAGCTTAGGTATTGGAGGGGAATTTAAAATTTACAAAATATGTGCATAACCTGTCTCTGGTTCTATTGCAATTGTTATATTTTTTACTCCATCTGAAAGAGTGATATTGCATGCAGAAGTAAGAAGTTTATGATATCCTGAAGCAGGAAGTTCATATGGTAAGCTTAAAGGAAAGGAATTGAATGGTCGTCCAAGATAATCAAAGTTTAAATATTTAACACTAGATCTACAACCTCCACCAAATTGAACACTGGTGATACCGTACTTGTGCCCTATGTTCATATCCATGGTTGCATTTGAGTCACCATAATGTATTAAACCTGCTCCCGAAGTACCGCCTGTAAGATATTTTGTAGGGTCAATCGGATTCACAGCTACCTCATCAGGATCAGGATTTCCTGCATGTCCTGCTTTCCAATCTGAAAAAATTGTATATGACCACTCATTATCACTTCCTAAGTTATTAAAAAATTTTATCTGCCATCTACTCAAAAACCAACTTGAATCAGTTATATCAAACCTATCATTCATCATTGCCAAATGCTGTGTATATCTTATTCTGCTTATTAATTGATCAGCTGCTTCTTTTACAGAGTTTCTTTGAAAATTTGGAACTATAGTTGCCAAGAGTATTCCAACAATTACTACGACAAATATCAACTCTAACATCGTAAATGCTTTTTTCATAATCTCCTCCTTGACAAATAAAGGCTAGTTGATAATATAAAATCTTGCTACTATTGTACCATAATATGAAATTTTTATACTATCTTTGTTTTTTGAAGTATAACTATTCTCTACCAAGATTTTATCTCCTCCACTTTTTATGCCATAAAATTTTAATCTTTTTGCTAAGTTGGTATTTGATGTATTTATTTTATATATTTTTTTTATTTTTAGTTTGTTTGCCAACTCTTTTGCTATATGGTATTTGTATGCGAAATGTCTTTTTGGATTTGGAAATAGTGAATATAATGGCTTATTTACAAAGGTAAAAAATGTATTTATCACAAGAAAAAAAAGTACAAAAGCAGATATGGCCCTATGCCATCTCCTAAACTCCGGTAACCTCACTCTGTAACTATTGAAAAATACTCCCACCATCAAAGGAATAGCTAGCGTGACAAATGGTGCAAAATCTTCGAGTTGAACTCTTTGTCTAAATGAGAGAAGCAAAGAGAAAATAAACGCAACGAAAGATATATACCAAAGTAGATTTTTCTCCTCTTTTATCAAAATTCTGTATAGTGAATATATATAGTATAAAAATAGAAATGGAGAAAAGATAGCTGCGTAAATTCCAAAAGTATCTAAAAAGTACCCTTTTGGCTTGCCACCATCATCAAAACCGTACATATACATCGAGATTCCAAACAAAATCAGAGAGAAAATCAGAAGCTTATTGTCTTTTTTTGATATGGCAAAAAATAGTAAGGATAAGTAAAGAATCGAAAATGAATTATCTACAAAAAGTGCAAAAATGAGAACAACATAAGACAAGGTTTTATAGTCATACATGTAGAGATATACAAAAAGAAGTGTCAGAAATATAACCAAAGAGGCTGAATTTACTAAAAGTGCAGCTGAGTTTATGCCTGGTAACAGTGCAAATATAACAGTAGAAAGAATTCTATCCGCTTTTCTTTTTAGAAAAAGTTTTCCTATCTTGTAAATCAAAAATAGCGAAAAGATATTGAAAATGATAAAAGGCAGCCTTAGAGCCAAATCATTTTGACCTAAAATCCCTATAAAAATATGTGATATATAGTGTACGATTCCACTTCCGTTGAAAAATATCTGAGCTTCACTTGCTGAAATAGAGATAGAATTTGTCTCAAGCACCAAAAACACAGAGCTAAATAATAAAATAAGTGCTAATTGAACATTCTCTTTTATCATAATTTTAAGAAGTTATCCAAGATTTCATAGCCGTATTCACTCAAAATTGATTCAGGGTGAAATTGCACGCCATATATGTTTTTATCTTTTATCTCTAGTGACATTATCTCATCATCATCAGTACTATATGAAGTTGGAATCACAACGGAAGGAAGACTCCCCTTTTCTACTGTCAATGAATGATATCTTGTCATGGTGAACTCTTGTGGCAAACCTTTAAAGATACAGCTTGATTTGCTCTTATGAATAGTCGAAGTCTTGCCATGCATCATATTTTTTGCCTCTATAATCTTACCGCCAAAAACCTGAGCTATAGCTTGGTGTCCTAAACAGATACCCAAAATCGGTAGTTTATCTTGAAAATACTCTATAACTTCAAGGCTAACCCCAGCTTCATTTGGAGTGGCAGGACCTGGGGAAATGATAATTTTCCGAGGATTTAGAGCTTCTATTTGAGCAATGCTCAGTTCATCATTTCTTATCACTTTTAAATCCGCCCCCAATTCTAGGCAGTACTGAACAATATTGTAAGTAAAACTATCATAATTATCTATCATTAAAATCATATCTTCTTCTACCCCTAAACAACCC
>JALUXQ010000089.1 GCA_027013265.1 Campylobacteraceae bacterium
TCATTTTTATATAACATTAGTATAGTCAAGAAAATAAGCATCATAATATCCATGTCTATATTAGGATTGATAATTGTAGGATGGATAGGAATTAAAAACTCAAATGGTGGCTATGATGCTCTCGTCTATGTTCAGCAAGAGATTAAAAAAGCAGACGACATAAAAGAGCTTCGAGCTAAGATTCAAGGTATACAGACAAGTTATACAAGCCTATTGAGTCAATTTGCTGCCTATGAGGGTGTAGCAATAGAAGTAAATAAGGATATAAAGTATATAGATAAAACCATTGCGCAACAAGACTCTGTATTCGTCTCCAAAAAAGAGAGAGAGGTTTACAAGTTATTATCAACAAACTGGATAAAAGCAAAACCTATGCTTAAGAAAATAGAGATTGCTATCAGCGATGAAGATGATGACGCTATCCGTTCCGTCATAGAAAACAAATGGATATTGGTCTATTTCAATATGATGAAGGAGGTCAATAAACTTTATGCGATGACAAGCAAAAAAGTCCAGCAAAATACAGCTACACAACAAAATATACTTGCTAAAAATACAAAAATTATCTATGTGTTGCTTCCGATAACTATATTGGTAGTACTGTTTTTTAGTATACTTGTTTCCAATACCATTACAAAACCACTTAGATATATATCTAAAAATCTAAAAGATAATGATGGGAACGACTTAACGATTAGATTTAATATAGATTCAAAAGATGAGATAGGTATAATAGCACAAAATTTTAATGCATTTTTTGAGCACTTAGGTAGCGTTTTTGTATCCATAAAAGATGCGGCTGTGAACAATTCTAATATTGCTTCAAAAACACAAAATGTTTCATCCGACATAGGAAAAAGATCAAAAGAAGAGCAAATTTTGGTAGAAGCATCATCAGAAAAAGGACAAACTGTGAAAAATTCACTAGAAGTCTCTTTAGAGGGTGCAGAAAAGTCAAATGGATACACGGTCAAAGCAAATCAGAAGCTAAACACTGTAAAAGAAGAGATATTGGGACTCGTGAACAATATAAATAATGCATCAAAACTGGAGTATGAGTTGGCATCAAGATTATCAAACTTGAGTGAAGATACTCAGCAAGTTAAAAATGTGCTGACAGTTATATCCGATATAGCTGACCAGACAAATCTATTGGCTCTAAATGCAGCTATAGAAGCAGCTCGTGCAGGTGAACACGGGAGAGGATTTGCTGTGGTTGCAGATGAAGTTAGGAACTTAGCAGAGAGAACACAGAAGAGTTTGGTTGAAATTGATTCTACTATTAGCGTCATAGTGCAGTCTATTGTGGAAGCCAGTTCGGCTATGAATAAAAACTCTGATTCGATGAGTAATCTCTCAGATAAATCTCATGAGATAGAACAAGAAGTGACAAGTGTCAGCGAGATGATGTATCAAGCTAGCGATAATTCATCAAGCTCCTTAGAGGGATTTAAATCACTATTTGAGATAGCTACAGAACTTATCACTGAAATAGAAAAAATAAATCAAATTTCAAATGAGAATACAAACAGCATAGAAAAAGTTGTAGATTTTATGAATGAACTTGGTAGTTCTTCAAAAGAGTTAGAGAGTGATATAACGAAATTTAAAACTTAAAAACTTAGACATTGATGCTTTGCCTTAGTCTGTATATAAGCTATGGCTACGGCAAAGTCATTATCGTGTGTGATAGATAAATCCATATCCAATATTTCAAATCTTTCTATAAGCCTCTTTGACAGTTTAAAGTATGGCTTATCGTTGTCATCTTTATATAGTCGTATATCGAAAAATCCACACTCTTTGCTGATTCCAAGACCAAGTGCTTTTGAGATTGCCTCTTTTGCTGCCCAAAAACCCGCTACTGTATTTGTTGATTTTGCTAGTCTTATCTCATCAGGGTTGAGGAATTTTTTGAGCGATTTGTCTCCAAACCGCTCTTGGAAGTTTTTTATTCTGCTTATTTTTACTAAGTCTATGCCTATCATTGAACGATAAAATCTGTGAAAAATACATCTTTTATCTGGCCATCGGCTAGAACATTGTTTATCTTGTTGACTATCTCATCTTTTAGTCTGCTTTTGCCCTTCATGGTGCTTACTTCTTCAAAAGTTTTTGATGAAAGAACACGAATGATAATATCTCGAACAAGAGGCTTTTTCTTATCCAGTTCAGCTGAAAGCTCAGGTTTACCCATCTCTAGGTTTATAGTCGTTTTCAAAAATCTACTACCATTTTCACTAAGTAAGTTGACTATAAATTGACTCATAGGATACATAGGACCCACAGTTAAGTAGTCAGTTGATCTTTTTGTATTAGTGTTTCTTTTTGTAGTTTGCATACTTTTTGATGCTGTTGTTGACGCATTTTGTACTGGTGTATCACCACCGCTCAATAAAAAGTATGCTACAAGTCCACCACCAACAAGCAGTAAAACCAAGAGTACGATAACGATGATAAGCACCATGCTGCCGCCAGATTTCTTCTCTACCACTTCTTCTTCTGTTTTTTTATCTGCCATAGTTGGCTCCTTTTGTATAGTATTGTTTTTAATAAAAATTTTATCAAAATATATATAAATATGTCTTAAATCGTTATTACATCCACTCAATCAGTTTTGGTACTTCATCGATATTATAGCATTTTATACCATCTATCTCCTCAAGTGGCAGTGTTGGAACTATTGCTTTCTTGAAATGTTGTGATTTTGCCTCTTTTAGTCTTGCATCCAAACTAAAAACATCCCTTATGTCCCCTATCAAGCTCACTTCACCCAAGAAAATAGTATCTTTGCTTATCGGTCTATCTCTATAGCTGCTTATTATCGCAGCTATTATAGCTAAATCCGCTGCTGTTTCGCTTATCTTTATGCCTCCAGCTATGTTTATGAAAACATCATATTGGTTAAATGGCAAATCAAGCTTTCGCTCAAGTAGGGCTAGCAGCATTGTAAGTCTATTTAGCTCATACCCTGTAGCACTTCTTTTTGGGTTTGGATACCCACTTTCACTCACCAATGCTTGGACTTCAAGGATGATTGGTCTTGAGCCCTCCATGACTACTGTTGTAGCTGAGCCTGATTGAGCGGTTCCTCTTGTAAAAAACTTTTTGGAGACATCTTTTGCGCTCACAAGTCCTCTTTTTGTCATCTCAAATATACCAACCTCACTAGTTGAGCCAAAACGATTTTTGAATCCTCTTAAAAGTCTCAATTCCCTTGAACTATCTCCCTCAAAATACAAAACAGTATCTACCATATGCTCCAACACTCTAGGACCAGCTATTGAGCCATCTTTTGTTATGTGCCCAATTATAAATATCGCCACACCATTCTCTTTTGCATATCTCATAAGTTCAAATGTAATCTCTCTTACTTGCGATACACTCCCTGGAGCTGCTGTTAGCTTGTCACTAAAAACAGTTTGTATAGAGTCAATTATGAGGATATCAAATCTATGTTTATTTAGTTCATCAAATATGATATCTAGTCTTATCTCTGAGAGTAGGTATAGATTGTCGCTATTGCTTTGTAGTCTATCGGATCTTAACTTTATCTGACTTGCTGACTCCTCTGCACTCACATATAGCACTTTTCTCTCTTTTTGAGCTAGGTTTCCAGCGATTTTTAGAAGCAGAGTTGACTTTCCGACACCAGGACTGCCACCGACTAAAATCATACTTCCATTTACGATGCCACCACCCAAAACCAAATCGAGCTCTTTGTCACAAGATGAATATCTCTGTATCTTCTCTTGTTCTATCTGTGTTATCGGTAGTGCACCTATGTAGTTTTTTTTATTTGGAGTTACCTCTTTGAGGATTTCGATTTGCTTGGAGTTTAACTCCATAAACTGATCCCAAGCTCCGCAATTTGGGCATTTTCCTAGCCATTTACTGCTTTGATGTCCACAGGCCTGACACTCAAACAGAGTCTTTGTCTTAGCCATCGTCTCGTATAAATATAGAACTTAAAATTGTATCTATGTACTCGTCAGCATCAAAAGGGATAAGGTCATCTTCGCCTTCGCCAACACCAACATATATGATAGGCAGTTTTAACTCTTTTGCTATCGCAAATAGAGATCCACCCTTTGCTGTACCATCTAGCTTCGTGATGACAATAGCATCAACTCCGACTATCTCATTAAAGGCTTTTGCTTGGTTTATCGCTGAAGTTCCTTGCGTGCCATCAAGCACTAAGATTTTTCTATTTGGTGCTCCACTTTTGGCTTTATCACAAATCCTTACTATCTTTTTTAGCTCATTTGAGAGGTTTGTCTGGTTGTGTAGTCTGCCAGCTGTGTCTATGATGACATGATCAACTCCTTTTGCCTTGCCTGAACTTATAGCATCAAATGCTACAGCTGAGGGGTCGTGTCCTTGTTTGGTTGAGACGATAGGGATATCCAGCTTATTTGCCCATCTTGTCAGTTGCTCAATTGCGGCAGCTCTAAAAGTATCTGAAGCTCCCAAAAGTACTTTTGCTCCACTTTTTTTATAATTGTTTGCTAATTTTGCTATTGTTGTTGTTTTGCCTGCTCCATTTACGCCTATAACTAAATTAACAAATGGTTTTTCACACACACTCTCTTTTGGTTTGTCATAGATAAAATATGATTTTAAAACTCTCTTAACATCTTTCTCTTCGACTCTGTCTTGAGGAGGCAGATAGTAGATAATCTCTTCTACTAGTTCATAAGGAACATCAGACTCTATCAAAATCTCTTCGAGAGTATCTTTTTCAACCTTTTGGACTTTTTGAGGGATGACCTCTTTTATGACATCAAGAGTCTTCCCTAGCCCCTTTTTTATTAAACCTATCATTTTTTTAGTGCAGACTCTATATCAGAATCAATCATCTCTTGGGGAACTGCTCCAAGATAGTTTGTGACATAGTCTCCTTTTCTGTCATACATGATCATAAAAGGTATATGACTGACTCCACCTACTGCTGTAGCCAATTGTTGATTGCCTAATGAGTTGGTTATAGTGTAGTTTATAGCATTATTATTGATAAATTTTTTAATATCATCATTGTCTCTATTTTGTTCTAGTAGTATTCCGATAATAGTGACATCTTTTTTATACTTTTCTTGAAGATTATTAAGGTGTGGAATCTCAGCTTTACAAGGAGGACACCAAGTAGCAAAAAAAGTAACCAAGACTATCTTGTTTTTTGCATTTGAAAAGATAAAACCTTTTTTTGTCGCTGTCGCTGTTATACTATCCCCATTAACATCTTTAAGTATAAAAGAGCTGTTAGTAACGGTTTTTGTTGTTTTTGTTTGTTTGTTTGTGTCTGTTGTTGTCTTGTCTGCATTGTTTGAACACGCTGTAAAAACAATTGAGACTACGAACAAAGAGAGATACAAGATTTTTTTCATACTCATAAACCTTTTTATAATAATAAGAGTAGTATTATATGAAAAATATACTTAAGGGCACCTCTAAAGATATGAAGAAAAAATTTGAAAATAAAAATGACTTTAGAAAATACTGTAAGTACAGGCTGAAAAAAGCAGTAAAAAGCGGTAAAATCAAAAGAGATTTTTTAGTCAACCGAAAAATACTAAAATATATAGATAATACAAAAACAAAAAACATACTTTTATACCTACCATTAAGTGAAGAGGTGGATATAACTATGGTGCTAAAAAAGTTGAGAAAGACAAAGGGATATACTGTTTTTGTGCCATTTATGGAAGGTGTCAGCTTTAAAATGGTAAAATTTAGATTGCCACTATTTAGGAAAAGGTTTCAGATACTTGAGCCTAAAAATTCTTATGCTAGAGGCAAAAAGATAGATTTAGCTATTGTTCCTGTCCTTGGGGTGGATGGAGCATTTAGAAGAGTTGGTTTTGGAAAAGGGATGTATGACAGATTTTTTGAATCCCTTGCATACAAGCCAAAAATTGCATTTGTTGAGTTGATTGAGTGTTACACATCTTCACATGTGGGCGAGGCTCATGATATACAAGCAGATATTTATATAACCCCAAATAATAAAATAGAGGTTAAAAGATGATATTAGAATCAGTAATAGTTGGAACAAGTGCCGTAGTGGGTGCTGGAGTTGGGTTTTTTCTTGCCAAAAAAATAGATGCGGCAAATTATGAGGTACATGTAGAGCAGGCAAAAGCAAAAGCAAAAGCGATAGAGCATGAGGCTGAACTGATACTTAAAAATAGCAATATTAAAGTAAAAGAGGCAGAACTTGGAGCTAGGCAAAAGTACGAAGATAGACTTATAACTTTCAAAAAAGAGCACTCTGAAAAGATGCTAGAACTTGAGAAACAAGAGGAGCACTATAAAGAGGAGCTCAAAAAGATAAATAGAGAAAAGAGCGAGCTTGGCAATATCCAAAAAGAGGCAAAAGAACTTTATGCTGAGGGCACTAAGCTCAAAAGTGAATATACTACTAAAGTCCAAGAGGCTCTAAATGTGCTTGAAAAATCCGCAGGACTTACCCAAAGCGAAGCAAAAGAGATAGTTCTTAAAAAAGTAGAAGAGCAATCAAGATCAGAAATAGCTCATATAGTAAGAAAATATGAAGAAGAAGCCAAACAAGATGTAAGAAGAAGAGTTAACTATATACTTGCGCAAGCTACAAGTAGATTTGCTGGAGAGTTTGCGGCTGAGAGACTCATAAATGTGGTAAATATAAAAAATGATGAGTTAAAAGGTAGAATAATAGGAAAAGAGGGTAGAAATATAAAAGCCCTAGAGATGCTTTTGGGAGTTGACATCATCATAGATGACACACCAAATGCTATCATATTGAGTAGTTTTAATCTATACAGAAGAGCAGTTGCAACAAAAGTTATAGAGCTTCTTGTCGAAGATGGAAGAATTCAGCCAGCGAGGATAGAAGCCATATATGAAAAGACAAAAGAGGAGTTTGATAAAGGGCTGATAGAAGAGGGTGAAAATATACTTATGGACTTAGGCATTACAAAAGTTCACCCAGAAATTGTAAAACTCATAGGAAGACTGAAATTTCGTGCAAGTTATGGACAAAATGCACTAGGGCACTCACTAGAAGTTGCTCACCTTGCCGGAATCATAGCGGCTGAGTGTGGTGGAGATGAGATGCTAGCTAGACGCGCTGGAATACTCCATGATATAGGGAAAGCATTGACTCATGATTTTCCAGGAAGCCATGTTGATTTGGGTGCTGATGTGTGTAAAAGATATAAGGAAAAAGATGCAGTTATAAATGCTATTTATGCACACCATGGACACGAAGAGCCGACAAGCGTAGAGTCAGCCGCAGTATGTGCAGCAGACACACTCTCAGCTGCAAGACCAGGAGCTAGAAGAGAAGTTCTTGAAGCATTTTTGAAAAGAGTTAAGAGCATAGAAGAGATTGCAACTGATAAGGATGGCATCAAACAAGCTTATGCCATAAATGCGGGTAGAGAAGTGAGAGTCATAGCAAATGCAAAACTCGTAAATGACGATGAAGCAGTACTTTTAGCAAAAGAGATAGCAAAAGAGATAGAAGAAAAAGTACAATACCCAGGCGAGATAAAAGTAAATGTTATAAGAGAAGTAAGATCTATCGATTTTGCCAGATAACTCTACATGTAGAGGAAATTAAAGTATATGTACAGCTTCAATACATTTTTCACAGAAGCTAAAAAATACAAAAAAGAGCTTATAATAGCAAATATATTAGCTCTTTTTGCTGTGATTGTAAGCACACCTGCTCCGCTTGTCATGCCTGTGCTTGTAGATGAAGTCTTGCTCAAAAAATCAGGAATCGTAGTTCAAAAGATAGACACCCTTTTAGGGCATGCTTCAAAAGCATATGTGTATGTCGGTATCATGCTAGTAGTTGTGATAGTTTTGAGGGCACTGTTTTTTATATTTAACTACTATCAGACGAAACTTTTTACTATTATTTCCAAAAATATCTCCTTTAAATTAAGAAAAGATTTACTAAATCACTTAAGCAGGGTTGCCATAAATGAGCTAGAGTTTTTTGGCTCAGGTAAAAGTGCATCTTTGATGGTTGTTGATGTTGATACTATCGAAAACTTTTTAGGTACTTTTGTCAGCAGACTGATAATATCAATCTTGACGATTATAGGGGTTGGTGTTGTTTTGCTGTTAATTCATTGGCAATTAGCTCTTTTCATACTGATTTTAAATCCATTTGTCATCGTTTTGACAACCAAAATAGCAAAAAGAGTTTCAGTTCTCAAGAAAAATCAAAATAGGGCATTTGAGGTTTTTCAAGAGTCACTAAATGAAACGCTAGAGCTTTTTGCTCAAATTCGTGCATCAAATCAAGACAAAAACTACTTCTCTAGGGTTATCCAAAGTGCAAAAGAGATAAAAGAGAAGTCGATAGAGTTTACATACAAGAGTGATGGAGCAAATAGACTCTCTTTTCTTGTTTTTCTATCTGGTTTTGAGGTTTTTAGGGCAGCTAGTATTTTAGTGGTTGCGTACTCTGATCTGACTATTGGTCTGATGTTTGGGATTTTTGGATATCTCTGGGTTATGATGACTCCTATACAAGATATACTAAATATCCAATACGCATACCACAACGCAAAAAAATCCTTAGAGAGGATAAACTCCATATTTGCCCTAAAATGCGAACCACAGTATAGACATATTTGCAATCCATTTGAACAAAGCAAAGCCAATAAAATTGAAGTTAAAAACCTCAGTTTTGCATATGATGATGATAAAATGATACTCAAAGATATAAACTTAGATATAAAAAAAGGAAGCAAAATAGCCATAGTAGGAGCTAGTGGAAGTGG
>JALUXQ010000090.1 GCA_027013265.1 Campylobacteraceae bacterium
CACTTGCAAATCTTTTGGTTGGGCTATACACCTTTGAAAAAGGTGATATATTGTATGATGATTGTTCTATAAAAAAGATTGGGCTAGATATTGTCAGAGACCATGTCTATCTGGTCTTGCAAAGTCCTCAAATGTTTAATGATACTATTAGGGCAAATCTCACTTTTGGTGCAAAAGTCAGCGATGATATACTCATGGAGGCTCTAAAAATAGCACAATTAGAAGATTTTATAAAAAATCAAAAAGATGGGCTTGAGACAAAGATAGGAAGAAACGGTGTGAAGCTTTCAGGCGGACAAAGACAAAGGCTTTCGATAGCAAGAATGATAGTGCAAAATTCAAATATTGTCATCCTTGATGAATCAACATCAGCACTTGATGTTCACACTGAAAATCGCCTGTTTGAGTCGTTAAACAATTATTTAAAAGATAAAACTACAATCATAATAGCACACAGGTTAAGCACAATAAAAAAGGCTGATTATATCTATGTACTAAATCACGGAATTGTAGAAGAAGAGGGCACGCACGATGAGCTTATGAGCTTAGAAGGAACATTTTACAGTTACACTAAAGGAGTTTAGAGATGAAGAGAGTGATTTATGTATTGGCATTTGTTTTGTTGTTTTTGACAAATTCATTTGCAGGGGCAAGTGAAGAGTTGCTAGAATCCGCAAATACTTTAAAAGACATGTTAAGAACAGAAAACAAGATACCAAAATCCATACTTCAAAAGTCTTTGGCGATAGTGGTGATACCAAGTGCCAAAAGAGTTGGATTTTTTGTTGGAGCAGAGTTTGGAGAGGGAGTTGCTAGCATAAAAAAAAGTGACGGAACTTGGAGTAATCCATTTTTTATAAAACTAAGTGGCGGTAGTTTTGGCTGGCAGTTTGGTTTTGATGTGAACTCTATACTTTTGATATTTAATAGCTCAAAAAGTGTAAATTCGCTTTTGACTAAAAGTATAACCATGGGAATAGATGCCTCTATATCAGCGGGTCCACTAGCCAAAACTTTTGAAAAAAATAGTAAAATCGACTTAAGTGCTGAAGTTTTTTCATATAGAAAATCAGAAGGATTATTCCTAGGAGCTTCAGTAAAAGGGGCTGTTATAAGCCAAGACAGTGATAAAAATATCGAATACTACGGTAATGGTGTAGGTGCAAAAACGATAGTAAATCTACAAAACAAACAAGACTCATACGCCATAAAAGAGTTTTTTAAAGCTATAAATGCGATAAGGTAAATAATTTGCAAGATGTATTAAGTTCACTATCAACTTACGGATATATCATCCTATTTATATACTCTCTTGGAGGGGGGATGGTTGCTCTCATAGCAGCTGGAGTTCTCTCATACTCTGGTCAGATGGATTTAAGTTTGTCCATTTTAGTGGCATTTGTGGCAAATTCTCTTGGAGATTCACTACTTTTTTATATCAGTAGATATAACAAACCTCAAATGATGCCCTATCTTAAAAAACATAGAAGAAAGTTGGCATTGAGTCATCTTTTAATGAAAAGATATGGAGATAAGATCATATTTTTTCAAAAATTTGTATATGGCATAAAAACTTTGATACCAATCGCGATAGGTTTCACAAAGTACAGTGCAGTTAAGTTTAATGTTCTAAATATTATCTCAGCAGCTCTATGGAGCCTTATAGTAGCATTTGCAAGTTATAAAGCAGGTGAAACTTTGGTTAATGCAAGCAAATATATATCGTCAAACCCTTGGCTGGCACCTTTGATACTCATATCACTTTTAGGCTTATTATGGCTCTATATGCAACTAGCAACAAAAAAGAAAAAGAGAGTGGAGTAAAATTTCCACTCTCAAAAAGCTCTACTTTTTCTAGCTCTCTTTTATCTCTATGCTCTCTATTTTATCGCCTTGTTGTATGGCATCTAGTACTTTCATACTCTCTTCGTCGCCATCTTCGATGCCGCCAAATACGGTATGAACACCATCTAGGTGAGGTAAATTATCATAGCAGATGAAAAACTGGCTTCCGCCCGTGTCTCTTCCCGCATGAGCCATAGATAGTTTGCCTTTTGAGTGTTTGCTGGTTTGATTATCACATTCACAAGCTATACTCCAGCCAGGTCCGCCTGTACCAGTTCCAAGTGGGCAACCGCCTTGTGCAACAAACCCTGATATGACTCTATGAAAATTCAATCCATTATAAAAACCATCATTTACTAAACTAGCAAAGTTTGCCACAGTATTTGGAGTCTCTTTTGGGTAGAGTTTCACTTTCATTTCACCATCTTTGGTTTTTATGATAGCCCATTGAAATTTTTCTAATTCCTCAGGTGTGTAGTCGTATTTTTTCAGACTCATTTTTTTCCTTTGTGTTTATTTTAGAGGAGAATTATATCTAAAGTAGTGTTAATTTTCCATTTTTTACTTCGTAAACTTTATCTGCTATTTTATCGCAGTCACTTGAATCGTGAGTTACCATTATCGTACATATTTGTTTTGTTTTTGTGATTTTTTTTACAAGTTTAAGCATAGTTGTTCTTGTTTGAAAATCTAGCCCAGTAAATGGCTCATCAAGCAACAAAATAGGCTTGTTTCTAAGAAGTGCTCTTGCAAGAGCTACTCTTTGTTGCTGACCACCAGAGAGTGAAGAGGCTATCTTTTTTTTGTACTCTTCTAAACCAACCTCTTTTAGTATCTCATCAATTTTTTCTGCATCATTTTTTCTGTTTATATTTTCGATTCCAAGTAAGATATTTTTCTCCACACTTAAATGCTCAAACAAGTTATAATTTTGAAATAGTATAGTTATTGGTCTTTTTTCTGGCATGAGATTTGATATATTTTTATCGTCATTTGTTATATCTCCACTAATTGGTGTCAAAAAACCAGATATCAAATCAAGAAGGGTCGACTTTCCATTTCCACTTGCTCCGATGATGCCGACTATCTCACCTCTGTTTGCTTCTAGCGTAAAATCGTATCTATTTTCTTGATTTTCATCTTTGTATTTATATACGATACTGTTAACTTTTAGCAAAATTTCCCTTTGCAAATATTTTTGGTACAAATAAAAAAACGCTCAATGTAAGACTTAGCAAAATGAGTGCAACACCTGAGGCATCACTGTTTTGATATGAGCCCATAAGTCCGTAAAGATACCATGGCAGGGTTGAAAAATCTTGATTTCCAAAAAGCGATATAATCCCCAAGTCCCCAAGCGATAGGCAAAATGACAGAGCAACTATGTAGCCGATAGACTCCTTTAAATAAGGCCATTCACAATATATCCATCTTCTAAATCCCTTTATATCCAACGAAAAGCATAGTTTATCATACTTTGTTGCTGTTTTTAGCATGGCTGGATATAGAATCGACATAGAAAAAGGCAGAGACATTAAAACATTCGCACTCAAAAGTGCTGATATTGCCCAAAATAGAAATGGAGCCTCAAATTTTTGTGATAATAAAAAAAAGCCCAAGCCTAAGACCAAAGACGGTATAGCGAGATAGAGCGTTCCTGAAAAGGATATGAAAAATTCCAATACTTTACCTATCTTGCTTTGTGGAATTCTAGATTTTAGAGCAAAATTTCTTTTTGCATTGCTTAAAAATATAGTAAACACCACAGTGATAACGCAAGAAACTGAAGCTATAACGATACTCGTAAAAAATGACTTTACAAAAACAGTAGATTCTACTATCTTTATAAAATCCGCACCTATGCCATCTATGACTATAGCAAGCAGTGGTAAGATGAAAAATAGACCAAACGCAAAGATACTAAATACCTGTAAAAGGCTGATGAAAAATGGCTCCTTCCATGGTATAAGTAGAGATTGTGTTTTTAGGTTTGAGATGTTTGTCTTTAGACTTGATGAGAAAAAAACCAAGACGAGAGAGATGCTTAGTTGCACAAAAGCCAACTCTAAAGCTAGGGATATATCAAAATCAAGTTTAACAGCTTCATAAATAGCAACTTCAAGTGTGTTGTAGCTAGGATTTCCACCTAGTATCAAAACAATGGCAAAAGAGGTAAAACATAAAAGAAAGATGATGGAAGAGACACTTAAAACACTCTGTTTTATCGCAGGCCACTCTATAAGTAGAAATCTCTTAAATACAGAGAATCCCAAGCTTTTTGCCAACTTGTATCTCTCTTTTGGTATAGATTCAAAATTGTGCAAAAGAGTTCTTGTGGCATAAGAGGCATTTAGATAAACATGAGCAATCAATATACCGCTTAACCCATACAAAAATCCCTCGAACGAGCTATGAAATAGATACAAAGAGAGATGGTTTAGCCAGCCATTTCTTCCTAAAATAGTGATAAGCCCAAATACTACGATAATAGTCGGTAACACAAGAGAAGAAGAGAATAGAGCGATGAGTAAAGAACGGGCAAAAAATCTGGGTTGATGAGCCAAACTCCAAGCTAAAATAATACCTATGATTATCGAAAATATAGTCGAAAGTGTAGCTTGAAAAACTGTAAATTTAAGAAGAGTCAACACCCTTTGGCTAAGAATTAAAAAAAGTGGTTCATTTGGATCTGTTGCACCAAAAAGAGTGAAAAAAATCGCAAAAGCGAGAGAGAGCAGAAAGGAAGAGATAAGAAGCCCAGGGATTAGTGAGCTTCTAAATCTAATATACTGTTTTATCATCTACTTTGCAAGTGCTTTTAGCCACTCGTTGATGTACACTTTTCGATTTTTTTCTACTGTTTTACCGTTCAATAAAATCATTTTTGAAGGCACATATATAGAGCCAAAACCCTTTGGCATGCCTTTTTTAGTTTTGACAACGGGATATGACCAGTTTGTAGTGGGGATTATGTCGGCAAACTCATCACTTAGCATAAAGTTTAGAAATTTATTTGCCAAATCCTTATGTTTTGATGACTTTAACATCCCTGCTATCTCTATTTGTGCATAGTGACCAGCTTTGAAATCGGCAGTTTTGTAGTTGTACTTTTTCTCTTCGATGATGTGATAAGCTGGAGAAGTGGTGTATGAAAGCACCATGTCAGCTTCGCCTTTTAGAAAAAGATTGTAAGCTTCAGACCAGCCTTTTGTGATGGTTAGTATATGAGGAGCCAGCTTTTTCCAGTATGCACCAGCCTTGTCTCCATAAGTAGCTTTCACCCACAAAAGAAGCCCAAGTCCAGGAGTAGAACTGCGAGGATCTTCTGTGATGATTTTGAAGTTTTTTGGCATATTTGCCAACTCGTCAAAAGAGGTAGGGGCATTTTTAAGCCTGTTTGAGTCATAAACAAAAGCAAAATAACTATAATCAAACGGTACAAATGTATCGTCATTCCACTTTATAGGCAAACTAAGCTCAGAGGTATCGGTATGGTGCTTTGCAAAAAGACCACTTTTGCGAGCTAACTCGGCAGTGTTTGTATCAAGCCCCAACACTATGTCCGCCTTAGTGTTTTTGCCCTCAAGTTGTACCTTTCTGAAAGCTCCGATAGAACTATCGGTCGCTACAAACTTGAGATTGCAATCATACTTCTTCTCAAAAGCCTTCTTTATAAGCGGAGCTGGCCCCCAAGAAGCAGCAAATGAATCATAAGTGTATATGGTCAAAGTCTCTTTAGCAAAGAGCGAGCCCATAAGCAAA
>JALUXQ010000091.1 GCA_027013265.1 Campylobacteraceae bacterium
TCACTTCCCAACCCTCAGGCAACTTACTCATAACACAAACCCCAACTCTTTTAATTTTTCGATTTTATTTTTCATATATTTACTTTTATATCTTTTTGTGTTATAATGCTTTTACAATTTTCCTTCGGGATCGTCCCTTCTTTTGAAGGGCAAAAATCTTCTTCAAATATTAAGCAGTATAACTTCTTTTTTAAACTTTTAAAATCATCTTGATTTATTTTACCAATTTTTTTGATAAATCTTTTAGAACTAAACAATCTATGTTGCACAAGCAAAGCAGTACTCATTTGTCCTTTTATAAACTCAAATTGAAAGTAAAAACTTCCTTCTCTTAAAGTTGTAGAGAGAGGAATACCTAAAAACATATCATTCGTATATTTTTTTACTATTAAAACAGGTCTTTGAAATTTATCGCCTTTCCCATTTTGTTCAAAACCTATATTTTCACCTATTTTTAACCAAAAAATATCTCTTTCTTTAAAATATACTTTTTTATTTGCTTTTTGTGTAATTTGTTTAACATCATTCCATTGATTGAGTTTTAATGATTTATCATACATTTTAAAACCCCAACTCTTTCAAAAAACCATTCAACTTACTATCTATCTCTTGTTCTTTAACCTCGATCTCACTTATACGACCAAGCACCTCTTTTATATCAACTATCTCTTCCTCTTCACTTGTATCTATGTATCTAGCTATGTTTAGATTATAGTCATTTTCTTTAATCTCTTCCATATCAACAATTCGCATAAACTTGTCAATATCTTCAAGATTATCATAAGCAGTTACTATTTTTTCAATGTTTTCTGAAGTTAAAGAGTTTTGATTTTTACCTTCTTTAAATTCGTTGGAAGCGTCTATAAATATAATTTTGTTCTTTAAATGCTCAGGTTTTGATTTGTTTATGATTATAATGCTTGCAGGTATTCCAGTATTATAAAAAAGCTTTTCAGGTAATCCTATAATGGCTTCTATTATGTCGTCTTTGAGCAAGCCTTCACGGATTTTACCTTCACTACTTCCACGAAACAAAACCCCATGAGGTAAGACTATGCCCATTTTACCGTTTTGTTTTAAAACGCTAACCATATGCTGTAAAAATGCAAAATCACCATAGCCACGAGGAGGTATGCCGTATTTAAAACGACCATACTCGTCAGAAACTACTTGATTATACTTTGGTGTAATGGTTTTGCCTTTAGCATCTGTTTTTAAATCACTTTCAGCAGCTTCCCACCACTCTTTGAGACTAAAAGGTGGATTTGCTATCACTCTGTCAAATGTCTCTAACTCACCATTGATAATATGCTTTGGACTTCCAAGTGTGTCACCTTTGCGAATATCACTATCTTTAAAGTTATGCACAATCATATTGATCTTGCAAATAGCCCAAGTACCAAGATTCTTTTCTTGACCTTTTAAGGTACAGTCCACAAACTCACCAACCATACCACCATGAGCTGCAATATATTTCGCAGACTCTATGAGCATACCGCCACTTCCACAAGTTGGATCATAAACACTATTACCAGCTTCAGGTTTTATAAGCTGTACTAAAAGTTGCACAACCTCTTTAGGCGTATAGAACTCACCACCTTTTTTACCACCAGCGTCAGCAAACTCCCTTATTAGGTACTCATAAGAATTACCAAGTATGTCAGGGTTTTCTAAGTCAGCATTGGCAAGTGAGTGTTTGTTAAAATGGTTGAGTAGTCGTGAGAGTAGGGTGTCAGGGAGTTTTTCACTATCTCCAAAGTGAACCGTAGTCATAACACCCTCAAGTGAAGAGTTATGTTCTTCAATAGCACTAAAAGCTTGATCTATAGCTTGACCAATGTTCTCGGTCTTTTTTGTAATGTTGCCCCACCAAGCAACTTCAGGAACATAAAATCTATGAAAATCTTCGTCCTCTATAGCCTCTTCAAGCGTAATACCTTCTTCGTCAGCTGCGATCCCCGCCTCTTCAAAGAACTGATCACTAGCACGCTTTAAAAATAGAAGTCCAAATATGTAGTTCTTAAAGTCGGAGCTATCTATATGCCCCCGCATAATATTTGCTGAATCCCAAAGCCAAGATTCTAATGTTTCCAAGTTAAGTTTTTCTGCCATACAATATCCTAAAAATTTATTAGGATATTGTAGCTTGAATATTTTAACTTAAGCTTTAGAAAAATAAATTATGCTAAAATTGTATAAAATTATATTATAAAGGTTTTTGTTAAAGTATTAGATAAAATTATATAAAATATTAGGAGTGTGTCATGAATAAAGTGTCGAAGTTTGGTTTAATTGTCTTTCTTAGTTTAATTTTTTTACTCACCAGTGTCTCCAATCTACAGGCTGCCAATAACCCAACCACAATCAATGTGCATAAAAATATCACTAGATTTATACCATCTCTTGGCAAAATTCGTTTTTTAAGATATATTGTTGCAGATAAAATCATGAGGTATGAAGATAAAACTGTATATATAGCAACTAAGTTTGGGCAACATGTGCGTATAACAACTTTTAAAAATCCAAAAAAGGGGATAAAATTAGTATCACCGACACTCAAACTAAAATCAATATTCCCATCCATAAAA
>JALUXQ010000092.1 GCA_027013265.1 Campylobacteraceae bacterium
TAGTTTGATTTGTCTGGTCCTTCAGTAAGACCTTCAAATCTAGATATTATTATCTTGTGCTCCGCATAGTATTTTAAAGCATATAAATCTATATACGCAATATGCACAAAAAACATTAGAAAAATGACAATGTATATATTCTTTTGAAAAGCTTTGTCCACGGTTGTTGAGTATATGCCTAGCATCAAAAAAGTAAAAAAATAGAGCATTGGTGTGAGCCAACCGCTTTTGATTTCACCTAAGCTCCAGCTAGTTTCATCTGATATAAAAAAAGCAACAAAATATATCCAAAGTGTTAATACAAGTATCAATGCTGACATATACTTAATCTCTTTATTCACTTTATAATTTTTTATATTTTTAAACATGAAGAGCAATAACAATAAAATTAACAATGCCGCTATAGATCTTATCGAAATAGTATGAGGGATTGGAAAAATTAAAATTAACAATGCAGTTAAAGATAAAAGGGCAGTTTTTATATTATTCATTAATAATTTCCTTATAAAGAGATTCTAATTTATTTGTTATAGTTTTTGTATCAAATTTTTCCAGAGCAATTTTACGCCCATTTGCCTTGATTTCTTCCATTTTTCTTGAGGATAAATTTTTTATGATAAATTCAACTTTTTTTATAACATCTTCTATAGAAGCAGACTCAGGCATAAGAAATCCATTGTAATTATCTTTAATTGTCTCTGTAATTCCTCCAGTCGCAGTGCTTAATGTAATGCATCCTGATGAAATAGACTCCACCATAGTCATACCTTGAGGTTCTCCTTTAGACAATAAAATAGTTATGTCAGTTATTTGGTATATCTCAACTAAACTTTTGTGCTTCAAAGGTGGTAAATCTATAAATTTTTTATTTTTAGATAGTATGTGCTCAATCTCTTTTCTGTGTTGGTATGTTTTTTCTTTTTCTGTTCCTGATGGCTCAGGACCAACAGATATTATATATACATTATTATATCGTTCTAGTAAATATTGAGCTAATTGTAAAAATATATCATAGCCCTTAACTTCTTGCTTTCTACCTACAAATGAAACAACTATAGAGTTTTGAGGAATTTGATATTTTTCTTTTATATGGTGATTATTTCTAGATGGTTTGAACATACTGGTATCTATGCCATTTGTTATAGTGTTCATTAAATGTTTTGGGTATCCTTTTTGTATTAATATATTTTTTACATATTTTGCTACTGGTATATACCTGTCTGCATAGCCTCTTGAGTCATTGTATTGATTGACAGTTACATGAGAGGTTATAACTATCTTTATATTTTTGTTAATTAAGTGTTTTTTGAATTCATTTACAGGAAATTCAATTTGATGTGCATGAAATATATCTACTGGATGCTTATTTATGATTTTTGCAGCTCTTATATGTAGTGGATAAGGATCAAATTTTGTAATTTTTCGAAATAATCTTCGATATATACGACTTTCTTTAATCCTATATGTTAAGCCATAAGGTGTTGTTTCAACATTTTTTTTATAATCTTCCTTGTTGGTTATGAAAAACATATCAATAGTATCTTTGTCTATCGTTTTGGTGTAGTTTTGCACAACTATTGATGGAGCAAAACCTCTTTTATCTGGTATTGCACCATGAGGTATATAATGGCAAACTTTTATTTTACTGGACATTCTTTTTCCTCAAGAGTAATTGTATCATCTAGGCAGTAGTCATGGTTAAACATATTGTTTTTAAATAAATCATGAATACAAATAGGGTTTGTGCAGTTTTTAACAAAGCAAAAAGTATTTCTAAGTTTTGTATCTCTATATATTTTTATTGTTTGATTATTATCTAATATAGTGAATGGAGAAGTTGGTCCAAACACCCCTATGCTATCGATGTTTAAAGCTAATGCTAAATGAAGTGGACCAGAATCAACACCAACAAACAGATCAGATTGTAGTAAAATATCGAGAAAATTGGTAGAATTTATAGCATTTTTTGCAAATATGAATTTTTCTACATCAATTTTCATATTTTTATGCTCTCTAGGTAGGGCTACTATGATGCTAGATTGTATAAATTCTTTTTTTAGATGTTTTATTAAGATATTTAAAGATTGCTCATTGATGTTTTTTGTTATATCAGAAGATATTGGAGCAATTATGATTTTGTTGATATTATTTAAAATTGGTATATTTAAGATTTTATTATTTATTATCGGCAGATGAAGATATTTTCTCACTCTGTCGTACAAGTTTGCAGTTTTGGACGAATTATCAAATTTTTTATAAAATGAGAATTTTTTACAATAACTAATAAAAAATTCACTATCATCACCATGTCCCCATGGATTGAATCCTAAATTAATTTTCTCTTTTTTAAGAAAGTTTACAGTTCTATATAAATTGATAGGGTTTCTTTTATTTACATGTAGAAATTTGATGTCATTTTGATTTATAATTTTTTTTGCGTATGGTAACTGTTGTTTAGAGGTAAGTATGATGTATTTTTTCTTAGGATATTTATCTATAAATTCTTTTATAACTTTAAAAGATATTATGCCATCTCCGTATCTTGAAAAGATACTGAAAAGTATTTTATCACTTTGCAATATATCTTCTATTTCAATATCAAAGTGTTTATGATTTTTTAGTCTATTTTTAATCAGTATCTTCATTTTAATCCTGAATATTCTGATTTATGATATTTGATATTTTTTCAGGAGGTATGTTGTTTGCTACTTTGCTTTCATCTTTGATTACTAAATTTTTATAACCCCATGGATACCACTTATCCATATTTGTTTCTCCACTTATAGAAATCGTCTTTACACCCAATGCTGGTGCTATATGCATAGCTCCTCCATCAAGAGTTATAAATAATCTTATGTTTTTGATGAGTCCAGAGAGATCCTCGAGTGAAGATGTCTGGACAAATGTTGCTTTTGTTTGCGCATCAAGTAGTTTTGCATTTTCAAAATCATTTGGTTCTGCGGTGATTAAAATATTTGCAACGCCTAAGTTTTCTATTATGGTTCTAAATTTATTTGTATCGTATCTATTCGCCTCTATCCTTGAAGAGATATGAAAAAGGATATGATTTTTATATTGTTTGTATTTTTCAATATTGTTTTTTGAAACATAAAAAAAAGTATTTTCCTTGTTTTGTGCGACTCCAAATGGTTTAAGGCAGTCAAAACAAAACTCTACTTCATGCTTTGTGTTGTCTGTAGCAGTATATATATTGAAATTATCTTTTCCTTTTGGATTTTTTACGCCTACTTTATAAGTTGCGTTTGTTATGTTTGAAAAAAGTTCAGCCGATTTTGAGTAGCCACTTCTAAAAACCACTACCACATCATATTTTTCTTTATAAATGTCTATTAGTATTTTTAATTTTCCAAGCCCTGCCCATAACTTATCCAAAAACTTTTTTTTATGTTTGGGTTTTGTGTAGCAATACACCTTACTTACATAAGGATTTTTAGCTATCGCACTATAATTGTAGCTGTTAACTACTATATCTATTTGATTTTGAGGATATTTTTTTCGTAGTGCCTCTATGGACGGGGTTGTACATACTAAATCACCCACATTGTCATTGCGAACTAAAAGAATTTTTTTCCCAGTTAAATCTATCATTAAAACTCTATTTCTATATAATTTTTATTAGCTTCTAGCCATACCCCTAAAACTAAAATTATCCATAAATGATTAGATAAATTGTAGTTGTTTAAAAGATTATAATTATACATTTTTTGTAGTATGTTTTTACTGAAAAATGACAATATGGAGTTATTTCCTTCTCCTAGCCAATTTTTGAGTGGTGGAGTACTATGTGTATTAACTATTTTGCACATTTATTGATTCTTGTTAGTTGTATTAGGGTATTTTCATACACTTCTTCTACAGTTATGAGTTTCATTGCATCTTGGTTTCTCTGTTTTTTTGGCTTGTTATTTATAAAGTTACCATCTTTTTGAATAACTATATGTTTGTCTAAATCTTGATATGGGCCAAATATTTTTGAATCAGTAGGGGAAAAAAGACAAACTGTGGGTATCTTCGATGCAAATGCTAGATGCATGGTTCCTGTATCATTGGAGATTAGAATATCAATTTTTTTGATTGCATCACACAACTCTTCTAATGTAGTTTTTGCACATAAATTTGTTATTTTGTCAGAGACATTTTGAAATTCTTTCATATATGTTTTTACAATTTTTTGTTCATACGAAGTATGGCCAAAAATAACAATATGTATATCGTTATTCTGAAATAGTTTATTTGATAAATTTATAAAGTTTTTTATGGGCCATATTTTATATAAATCTTGAGCCCCAATTTGTAATCCAATAATTTTTTTATTTTTTGGAAATACTATTTCTTCAGTTGGGTTTTTATTTGAAAATGACATTCTAGTATCTATATGCGTTGGCTTAAATATGCGTATGAGATCTAGTTTGCATTCAATATCATGTTTAATTTTATCTACTGGTTGGTTATAAAAGATACTTTTAAATTCATGATTTTTATTGTGAGTCATTTTTAGTATATTTGGAGCGCCACTCAAAATAGAAAAGAATACATCTTGAGGACCATTAGAATGAAATAAAAAGATAGTATCTATCCTTAATTTCCTCAATTTGTAAACTAGTCTTATTAAATTTAAAAAACCATTGCTGTATAAGATGATTTTATCTACATATTGATATTTGTCAAACAATGTTGACATTTTTTTGTTAACCAAAAATATTATTTTTTGTTCTGGAAAACTTTTTCTTAGGCTTTTGATAGCTGGGGTTGACAAAAGAGTATCCCCTAACCCTGTGTTTGATACAACTAGTAAGTTGTTGAATTTTGTTATATCATGTGGTTTTTTTAAATGAATTAATAATTTATTGATAAATGGGAGTATTTTCATTTTATACCTAGTGTTAAGTTGTAGATATTTTTTATATTTTCAGCCATATGTGTTTGAGAAAATTTTTTCAAAATAGAATTTCGTGCCGAACTGGCATATGTTTCTCTAAGAGTTTTGTTTTCTATAAGTAATGTTATTGTTCGAACTAATTGTTGAAGATTGTTTGGTGCTAATATGAAAAAGTTATTATTGTTTAATAAATCTTTAGTGCCTCCTACATCTGTTGCAATTACAGCTTTATTCATCATTAGTGCTTGTATTATTGATTGGGGTACGCCCTCATTTTTATCAGAAGTAAGAACAAATATATCCAACGCACTTAAAAGGCTGAAAGGATCATCAATGTGTCCTAAAAGTTGAATTTTTGCTTCTAGGTTTTTTTCTTTAATTAGGTTTTCTATGATGGCTCTTCTTGGCCCTTCACCAGCAATAAAAAATTTACATTTAGGAAATTTTTTGCTAATCAAATTTGCCATATCAATAAACATTTCATGTCTCTTAAAACCTCTTAAAACAGCAATTATACCAATTGTAATTTCATCTTTTTTTATACCATATTTTTCTCTTATCTTTAGACTATCATATTTTTTTGGATCAAAGATATTTTCGTCTATGCCAGTAGGAACTGACATTATTTTTTCAGGCTTTATACGATTGTTTTTTATCATTGCGTTTTTAACACTCTCACCAGTTGTAAAAATAAAATCAGCCAATTCATTAATAAAATTAAATCTTGAAGGGTTGATTGGGTTTGAGAGGTGTCTTGTCCTTATAAATTTTACTCCAGCAAGTTTTGCTGCGATACCACCTGTCCATGTATCTTTTCCGCTGTGTGTATTGACTATATCTATGCCATTTTCTTTGATGATTTTTATAAGAGCTCGTATCGTTTTTATATCATAAGCACCATCGAAAGGTAGTGTAAAAACTCGTATGTCATTCTCTATCGCTTTTTGCTTTATCTTTGCTTGGTTGCGACATGCTAAATAAACTTCTATATTTTTTTCTCTTACTGCTATCATCTCATTGATGATTCTTATCTCTTGTCCACCCCATCCGTCTGACCACTCTGTATGTAAAACTTTTATCATTGCTTCTTTCTTTTAAATAATTTCAGTATCGGATTTATTATTTCCAATATGAAATAAATTAATTTTAAATAAATTGGTATTTTAATATAGCAAGAATTTATATTTTTTATATTATGAATCCACTTAGGCATTAAAAATTCTATAGAATATTTTTGCACATAATTAAATCCACTATCGCATAATTTTATGTACTCATCTTCGCTGAGGTCTAAAGTTGCTTTAATTAAAGCAAATATGTCTTTTTCTTTTAGCTCATCATTCTCTTCTCCTACATTATAGTACGGAAGTTCATGGATATATCCATATGTTTTTGCTTGAGTATTGCTTTCTATTGATACTATGGTTGGCACTTTGCAAAAACTTGCTTCTATAGCAGATGTTCCCATTCCGACAAATAAATACGCATCTTGTAGTGCCATTTTGAACTTCGAGTATTTCAGTAAACCTTTTAGCTTGATCCGTTTTTTTAGATTATGCTTATTGATTTTTTTAATTATTTCATTATGTAGGATACCAGTTCCATATATCTCATATGTGACATCATAACCTTCGTCTATCAGCCTTTTAACAATATCTATCATGTATAGATTGTATGTCTTGAAAGGGGCTAATCTACCAATTGAAACTATTAAGTATTTTTTTGTATTTTTTTGTATATTTTGAAACATTTTTTTGCTTACTGGTAAAGGCCATATTGAAGACTCTCTAAATGATATTTGCAAATTTTTCTCATGTAATTTTTTTGAGTCTTCATTCATGAAGAGAAGTGAATGTGTATCATTTTTTTTCAATAACAGTTTAAATACTATTTTTTCAGATAAATGCATGCCATCGCTGTAGTATGCTTTTGGATGGTATATGCCAGAGATATATTTACACTTTAAATTTAAAGACTTTATAATATTTGAAGCTATCCAGTTTGATTTAGGATGAAAACTCATGATATAGTCAATCTTGTTTAAGTGATACTTGCTTAAAATAATTTGAGGAAGCAAAGGAAAGTAAAGATAGCTATATGATTTATTAAGTTCAATCATTTTTATATTTTTATTTAGTTGCTTTGTTATTTCACCACCCCTTTTCATGATTATTGCTACATTAAAGTTATTCTCGATTAGCCATTCGCTCATTCTGAGTATCAATGTTTCTATACCGCCGGTATTGAATTTGTCATAAATAAATAATATATTTTTCATTAAGAATCTTTTTTTAGATAGTCATTTATAGTGTCAACAATAAATTTTGTCTCACTTAAACTTTGCACACCACTTATAGGTAAGCTTAGCACTTCATTATGTATGCTTTTGCTTATAGGATAATTTTCGTTGCTCCACTCTTGATAAGCCATTTGTTTATGTGCTGGAATCGGATAGTGAATAAGTGTTTGGATGCCTTTATTGAGCAAATATTTTTGCAACTCTTCTCTTTTCGTAGTCCGTATCACAAACAGATGCCAGACACTGTCTGTAGTGATAGTTGGCAAAATAATATTGTCATTATCTATATTTTCAAGATAGTATTTTGCTATATTTTTTCTTTTTTTTATCTCACCATCTAAGTATCTAAGTTTAACTCTAAGCATTGCAGCTTGGATCTCATCAAGACGACTATTGACCCCTTTGTATTGGTTTTTATATTTTTTGTGGCTTCCATAGTTGCCTAATGCTCTGATGGTTTTGGCTAGTATCTTATCATTTGTTGTAACTGCCCCTCCATCACCCAATGCACCAAGGTTTTTACCAGGATAAAAGCTAAATCCACTTGCATCACCTAAGTTTCCACTTCTCTTGTCTCGATAATACGCGCCATGAGATTGAGCTGAATCTTCTATAACTTTTAAATTATATTTTTTTGCAAGATTATTAATGCTGTCCATATCACAAGTTTGGCCATACAGGTGAACAGGCATAATAGCTTTTGTTTTTTCTGTAATTTTTTCTTCAATTTTTTTAGGCTCTATTAAGTAAGTTGCTAAATCAGGTTCTACTAAAATTGGCATTAGATTATTTTCTGATATTGCTAAAATAGAAGCTATGTAGGTATTTGATGGGACTATTACCTCATCTGCATCAGAGATAATACCCAATTCTTTATATGCTCTTAAAATTAAAGTTAACGCATCTAAACCATTAGCTACACCGATAGCATATTTAGTTCCGCAATATTGAGCAAACTCTTTTTCAAACTCTCTACACTCGCCTCCTTGAATATACCAGCCACTGTCTATCACATTTGCACAAGCATCAACAAGTTCTTGTCTGTGTTGAGCATTTATATTTTTTAAATCTAAAAATGGAATCATTTAATTTTCTCTTTACACTTGGTACAAACAAAGGTTTTATCACATTTGTTACCACAACTACATACATACCCTTTTTTGATAGCTGGATTTCCATACCATAATTCATGGCTCATAATATCTTTTGTCACAACACTTCCTGCGCCTATCATTGCATATTTACCAATTGTTATTCCACCCACTATAGTACTGTTTGCACCAATAGAGGCTCCTTTTTTTATTGTTGTTTGTAAAAACTCTTTTGGATGTTGTCTACTGCGGGGTGCAAAATCATTTGTAAAAGTAACATTTGGACCTATAAATACATTATCTTCCAAAACAACTCCATCCCAAATTTGCACACCGCTTTTTACGGTTACATTATCTCCGATATGAACATCATTTTCGATAAAAACATTTGCATTAATATTGCAGTTTTGTCCAATCGTGGCACCTTTTAAAATAACACAATACTGCCAAATTTTTGTGCCATATCCAATTTTGTCTGAATGCACATCTGATAACCTATGAATCATTACTGTATCACTTTTAAAAATTTATCATAATCTCTTATGTAATCACGCTCATCATAAAATTCATCTGCTAAAACCATCAAAATACAATCATCTGAAAAATCATACATTTCACGCCAAATCATATCTTCTATAAGTAAACCTTTACTTGGTTTGTCTAGGCATATACTCTCTCTTGTCTTCCCATTATCTAGTAAAAATTTGCAACTTCCATTTACACAAACGGCAATCTGCTTCAGGTGCTTATGTGCATGAAAACCTCTTTGAACTCCATTTTTTGTTCCGTAGATATAATAGACTCTTTTGATCTCAAAAGGAATATTTTTATGCTCTTCTAAAGAGATTAAAGAGCCTCTCTCGTCACCTAATATTTTAAAATCAATTATTTTAATTTGCATTATATTTCTTTAAATACCACTCAATAGTTTTAATGATGCCAGTGTCAAAATTTTCATCAGCTTTCCATCCAAGTTCATTCTCTAGTTTTGTGGCATCTATTGCATATCTTCTATCGTGTCCAGCTCTATCTTTTACAAAAGTTATAAGTTTTTTATAGCTTTTGTTATCTTGTCGTGGAACTTTTTCATCTAAAATTGATGTAATAGTATCTGCAATTTGAAGATTTGTTCTCTCATTTCTTCCACCTATATTGTAGGTATGGGCTATTCTTCCGTTATGATATACTATGTCTATCCCCTTGCAATGATCCAACACATACAACCAATCTCTAATATTCTTGCCATCACCATAAATCGGAATCAATTCGTTGTTTAAGGCTTTTTTGATAATAGTAGGAATTAGTTTCTCGTCATGTTGTTTTGGTCCGTAATTATTCGAACAGTTGGTAATAACTGTATCTATCCCATATGTTTTATTATATGCTTTTATTATCATGTCGCTAGATGCTTTAGAGGCAGAATATGGAGAGTTTGGAGCATATGGTGTTGACTCGGTGAATAAATTATTTGGATTATCACATAGTGTTCCATATACCTCGTCTGTTGATATATGATGAAACCTACAGTTTTTATAATCAGTTTTGTAATGAAAAGGTTTATCCATCCAATATTTATATGCCACATCTATCAAAGTAAAAGTTCCATTTATGTTTGTTTTTATAAATACGCCAGGGTTTTGAATAGAGTTATCTACATGCGATTCTGCTGCAAAGTGGATAACACCTCTTATGTCATATTTGTTAAAGATAAATTCTATAAGTTCTCTATTGGAAATATCACCTTTTATGAATTTATATCTAGGATTCTCTTGGCACTCTCTTAAATTATCTAAATTACCCGCATATGTTAGAAGGTCTATATTTACCAGGTTATATTCAGAATATTTATCTAAAAAATATGACACAAAGTTTGAGCCTATAAACCCTGCACACCCTGTTACTAGTATCGTTTTATTATTTTTGTTAAGCACTATTTTCCTTGACTAAATCATAAAGATATTTGCCATAGCCATTTTTAGCAAGTGGTTTTGCAATTTCTAAAATCTTCTCTTTGGTTATCCACTTATTATTGTATGCAATCTCTTCTAGGCAAGCTATTTTATAGCCTTGCCTATGTTCTATAGTCTGTACAAATTGTCCAGCATCTATCAGACTATCATGTGTTCCCGTGTCAAGCCAAGCAAATCCACGACCAAGAAGCTCGACTCTTAATTGTCCTTTCTTTAGATATGCCTCGTTAATAGAAGTGATTTCCAATTCACCCCTATGTGAGGGTTCTATGTTTTTTGCAATTTCTATAACACTATTGTCATAAAAATATAATCCCGTAACTGCAAAGTTTGATTTTGGATTATTAGGTTTTTCCTCTATGCTAATTGCTTTTTTATTTTTATCAAATTCGACCACTCCAAATCTCTCGGGGTCTTTGACTTGATAGCCAAATATTGTAGCACCTTTTTCTATCGAAGCAGCTTTTTGCAATAATGGGGTGAAACCTTGACCATAAAATATATTATCTCCAAGAACCAATGCTATATTATCGTTTCCTATGAATTCTTCACCTAAAATAAATGCTTGAGCTAGCCCATCGGGAGATGGCTGAATTTTATACTCTAGTTTTATACCCCAGTCTTTTCCATCTCCTAATAATTCTTTAAATTTGTTGTTGTCTTTAGGAGTAGTAATTATTAATATATCTCTAATGCCAGCCAACATTAAAACAGATAAAGGATAATACACCATGGGCTTATCATAAATTGGAAGAAGTTGCTTGCAAGTGCTTCTTGTGATTGGATACAGCCTTGTCCCACTTCCTCCTGCTAGGATGATACCCTTCATACTTACTTCTCCATAATTTTGTTTATCTCTTGCTTTATGATTTGCATATCCATATCCATCAAACAATCACTTATTTTAGTGCCATTGCAACCATCTTTTCCACAAGGTACACAGTCCAAATCTTTTTGTATAACTCTGTGTTTGCCCATGCTTCTTAATCCTCGTCTTGTTATGTATGTTGATTCGTTTAAGTCATTATCCCAAGGCCCCCAGTGGTCTGCTCCGCTTGGACCGAAAAATGCTAATACTGGTATATCATTTGCTGCACTTATATGCATAATTGCAGTATCTACACCTATAAAAAACCCTGCTTTTTTATTTAAAACAGCAGTTTGCTTTAAGCTTAACTTTCCTGCTAGATTGATAGGCGTTGTTTCACAATAGTTCAATATAGACGATATTTTATCTAATTCTTGTTTTATAGGTGCTGAAGTTAAAACAACCTCTTTATGAAGCTCATTTTTACAAAAATCGATAATCTTAGCCACTATTTTATCGTCGAGGCATTTAAATAGCCATCTTGAAACAGGGTGAATATGGATAAAGTCGTTACACACAAGTAGGTTTTCTACTTTTTTTTCATCTTCTTCTTTCCAAAATATTTCTACTTTTTTGTGCTTTATCTGTTTGTCTAAAACTCTAAGTACATCCAAGTTCATCTCGATAGTATGTCTTAATTCTTGAGGAGGCAGATTGTAATCAAACACACTTGAGAGAAACTTGCTTTTTTCATTTTTATAGCCTATTTTTATTTTTGCTCCACTTGCCAATGCGAGTTGTGCACCTCTATCGCCACTCGTTAAGTTGATTATCATATCGTATTTTTTATTCCTGATTTTTTTTGCAAAACTTATCTCTGCAAATATGCGAAAAAGTCCTTTTTTTGATTTGATATAAGCTCTATCGTAAATGATGATTTCATTTATATTTGGATTGTATGTTATCATCTCTTCACACCCTTTGTTGAGTGCTACATCAATTTGTGCATCAGGATAAGCAAGTTTTAGGTTTGAAAGAAGCGGAGTGATAAGTAGTACATCACCTATGTTTCTAAATTTCATTATTAAAATTTTCATTTAACATACTTCCAAAATGTGTATTGCGCATAGAGTTTTGCTACCACAAATCCTCTCCAGCCCTCTAAAAAGCCTAGTCTTAAAAAATAGATTTTAAAAAATGTCCAGTATGGATTAAATATGGCTTTTACAATTCTATTTTTTGAATTTAAACTAGAGTATCTATTTTGTTTAGTTATAAACTCTTCTATATTTTCATAAGCAAAATGCAACATATGATTGTTTAGTATAGCAGTTTTTTCTTTAGTCTCTACTTTCTCGTGTACCTTATCTTCACTAAATCTTGCAAAGTTTTTATCAAACAGTCTTAGCGTGGCATCGGGATAGAGTCCACAGTGTCTTATGGGTTTCCCAAAAAAGTAGTTGAGTCTAGGTATAAAATAGGCTTTGCATGCAAAGTCTAAATTTAAGATTTCATCTTTTAACTCATCCGTTATGATTTCATCACTATCAAGAATAAAAACCCAGTCGTTTGAGCAAGCCTCAACTCCAGCTTGTTTTTGCTTTCCAAATCCAATCCAATCTTGATGGACGATTTTGACATTATTAAATTTTTGAGCTATTTGTAGCGTCGCATCGCTTGAGCCTGAGTCGATTAAAACAACTTCATCAGCAAATAGTGTTGAATTAAGAACTTTAGTAAGGTATCTTTGTGAATTAAAAGTTAATATAACTATAGAGAGTCTCACTTGTACAGTTCCTCATATTGATTTTTCCATCTTCTGTGCAACCAAAACCATTCTTCTGGTTTTGCTTCAATCACTTTTTGTGTTATATCGGCTTGCAATTGTACACTTTTTTTTATATCTTTTTCGTTATCTTCTGTTTTTTCAGTTATGATTGGCTTGAAAAAAGTTATATCATATGATTTGTTGTTATTTGTTGTTATGAAAGCTGGTACTATCGCTGCTCCAGTTTTTCTTGCTATTAGGGCGGCTGATGGAGTGTGGCGGGCTAGTTTATCAAAAAAGCTTATCAAAATCCCCTCTTTATCACTTGTGTTTTGATCTACCAGAAGACCTATATTTTCTCCGCTCCTAAGCGCTTTTAACAGTCCTCTGATGGCTCCCGTTTTTTCTAGCATGTGAACATTAAATTGATTTCTGTTTTTTTGCAAAATCTCATTCATCTTTTGTGAGTCTAGGTTTCGTCCAACTCCCCAAAGTTTTCCATATAGTGCACCCATGCAAAGGGGTAGCAACTCCCAATTTCCATAGTGTGCTGTTAAAAAGATAACGCCTTTTCCATCTTTCTTGATATCTGTATAGAAATGCTCATTGTGAATTGTTACTTTTTGAAGAAGTTTCTCTTTTGTGGTGTTTTGATTTTCTACAAAATCTCTCATGTTGTAAAGCAGGTTTTTATAGCACTTTTTTACAATTCGTTTTTTTTCTTTTTTGTTCATTTTATCGCCATAAGCCAAGTCAAGGTTTACTTTTGCTATCTTTTTGTGACGAGTATCAAATCTATATGCTAAAAATGCAAAAAAGTTTAATATAGCATCAGTTATAAATCTAGGTGTGTATTTAACCAGTAAAACAAATAATTTAAATAAAAATAGATATATGTCATCTAGCATTTTAAAAGCTTTCTTGCTAAAGTTACAATATCTCGGGGCTTGATGTCTTTTATGCAAAAATCATCTCTATCTAGTGACTTTGCATCAATATATTTTTTGCAATCTATTGTTAAATTGATGTCTGTTGCAAAGGTATTTCTATCGCTTGGAGTTGGTCCAAATATAGTGATGCTCGGGCGATTTAATGCCCATGTCATGTGTGTTGGACCACTATCTGCTCCTATGACCAAATCACTGTTTGAGATAACACTTTTTAATTCATCTAAAGTTAGTTTTGGCAAAAGCTTTGCATCTGTTTTTTCGCAAATAAACTTTGCATCTTCCTTTTCTAGCTCATCTCCCCAAGACACAGCAGTTGATACTTGCAAAGAGTTTATAACTTCGATAAAGTGCTCTTTGGGGTAAATCTTGCTCTTCCAAGATGAGCCTACAATGATAAGTAGAGTTTGTTTAAAATCCAAATTGTTGTTTGTAAATAAGAAATGTTCTTTATGTTGTATATTTGGCATGTCAAATCCAAGAGTTTTGCAAACTAGTAGCATATTTCTCTTGATAACATTTTCTTCATAAGGTATAGAAAAAGTTTTGGTGTAAAAAGCAGAAGCTAAGCGTTCACGAAGGGAATTT
>JALUXQ010000093.1 GCA_027013265.1 Campylobacteraceae bacterium
GAAACGCCAGAGTATGTGGCAAATGCAGATGGAACAGGAACGCTGAGGATACTTGAAGCAGTTAAGCTTTTAGGACTAACCAAGAAAACAAGAATCTACCAAGCATCAACAAGTGAACTTTTTGGCAAAGTCCAAGAAACACCACAGAATGAAAAAACACCTTTTTATCCAAGAAGTCCTTATGCTGTAGCTAAAATGTACGCATACTGGATAACAGTAAACTACCGTGAAGCCTATGATATGTTTGCGTGTAATGGCATCCTTTTTAATCACGAATCCCCTGTAAGAGGTGAGACATTTGTAACAAGAAAAATCACGCGTGCAGCTAGTAAAATAGCATTGGGTTTACAAGATAAACTTTACCTTGGCAACTTAGATGCAAAACGCGACTGGGGACATGCAAAAGATTATGTGAGAATGATGTGGATGATTCTTCAGGCAGATGAAGCAGAAGACTGGGTGATAGCAACAGGGCAAACAACGGCTGTGCGTGATTTTGTAAAAATGTCTTTCGCATACGCAGGAATAGTGTTAGAGTTCAAAGGTGAAGGCATAGATGAAAAAGGCACTATCGCCTCTATAGATAACAAAAGACTTCAAGAACTTGGCATTGATAACGCTGAGCTAAAAGTAGGACAAGAAGTTGTAGCAGTTGACTCAAAATACTTTAGACCAACAGAAGTAGACTTACTCTTAGGTGACCCAACAAAAGCAGAAACTAAACTTGGTTGGAGTAGAGAGTATCAACTCAAAGAGCTTGTAGATGACATGATGGCATCCGACCTTAAACTTGTCACAAAAGATCAGTATCTTAAAGATGGCGGCTATACTATCATGAACTATTTTGAGTGAAAAACAGACATAATGAATAAACAATTTGATAAATGGAATGACTTAAAAAAAGATATACATACTAACAATAGTTTGATAAAATTTCAACAAAGACATATAGTTTTTATGAAGATTGGAACAAATGTTGGTTATGAACAAGATGGTAAAGGTGATGATTTTTTAAGACCTATTTTAGTTTATAAGAAATTTAATAACCAATTATTTTTAGGAATACCTTTAACCTCTAGAATCAAAGATGACAAATTTCATTTTGAATTTGAATACAAAAAAGGCAAAAGAAGCTTTGCTATTTTAAGTCAAATGAGACTTTTTGATATCAAAAGAGCTAAATATTATGACGGTAAAATCTCCAATGATTATTTTGAAAAGTTGCAAGATAAATTACTGAAATTGATAGTTACCCCACCTAAAAAAGGAGGGGAGTGCACGAAGGCAATTTGTGAAGATATTTTATCTGAAAAGCACAACAATGTCAAGCTAAATAAAACCGACAAAATCTACATAGCAGGGCATCGCGGTCTTGTTGGTTCGGCAATAGTCAAAAACCTTGAATCCAAAGGCTACACAAACTTAGTCTATAAAACGCATAAAGAACTAGATTTACTAGATACAAATGTGGTGAAGGCTTTTTTTGAAGAAGAAAAACCTGAGTTCGTAATCCTTGCAGCTGCAAAAGTTGGTGGTATAGTTGCTAACAACACTTATAGAGCAGATTTCATCTATGAAAACCTACAAATCCAAAACAATATCATCCATCAGAGTTATTTAAATGGTGTTCAAAAACTTCTCTTTTTAGGCTCTACTTGTATTTACCCAAAAAATGCCCCGCAACCCATGAAAGAGAACAGCCTTCTCACAAGTGAACTTGAGTACACAAACGAGCCTTATGCCATAGCCAAAATAGCAGGCATAAAGATGTGTGAATCTTATAATCTTCAATATGGTACAAACTTTATATCTGTCATGCCAACAAATCTTTATGGTCCTAATGATAACTTTGATCTAGAGACTTCTCATGTACTCCCAGCACTTCTAAGAAAAATGCACGAAGCAAAACTAAGCAACACTCCAAAAGTAGAGATATGGGGGAGTGGCAGACCTAGACGTGAGTTTCTTTACTCAGAAGATATGGCAGATGCTTGTGTATTTATAATGAAAAATATTAATTTTAAAGATATAGTAAACCAAAACAGTTCAAAATCGGACGAAATTCGCAACACTCACATCAACATAGGAACAGGTGTAGATATAAGCATAAAAGAGCTAGCGCTTACTATCAAAAAGATAGTTGGCTATGAAGGTGAACTCTACTTTAACGACACTAAACCAGATGGAACCATGGTAAAACTCACAGACCCGAGCAAACTTAGTGCTCTTGGATGGAAACATACTGTAGAGCTTGAAGATGGTATCAAAAGAGCTTATGAGTGGTATTTGGAGAATAATAATTAAATGATATTATCTAAACAAGAGATGCTTAATATTATTGATAATGGTGAAAACCAAACAGTAGAATTTAAAAGCTCTTTTCAGAAAGAGGCGATAGAAACTGTTGCATCTTTTGCAAATAGTGATGGAGGAAAAATATTTATTGGTATTGATGATAATGGCACTATTGTAGGCGTAGATATATCAGAAGAGACAATACAAAACTACATAAATACCATAAAACAAAATACAATACCATCGGTCATACCAGACATACAAGAGATACAGAT
>JALUXQ010000094.1 GCA_027013265.1 Campylobacteraceae bacterium
TACTGGCAACGGTACCGAGGGTTCGAATCCCTCCCTGTCCGCCAGATTATTCACAAACCCCTATAAAATCAACATTTCAAAGAATTAAAAAATCTAATTTTTTAAATTGTCCAACAAGTGTCCAACATTTGTCCAACATTTTAAAATTAAGAAACTATAATGCCCCTAAAAATCAAGACAACTTTCCAAAAGATTTAATTTCATACTAACCTGTTACCTTATGCTACATTTTTTAGATATTCAAGATACACATTCATTGGTTTTTGAATCTCATAATCTTTGAGTAATTTGGTATGTTCATAACTCGTGTATTGGCTCCCTTGATCAGAGTTGAATATTTTAGGTTTAGGATACTTTTCAAGTGCCTCTTGTAATACATCTGTGGCAAGTGTTGCATCCATAGAGTTTGAAATTTTATATGCAAGCACAGCTTTGCTATGCCAGTCAATAACGGCAGCAAGATACATAAATCCACCATTGATACGGATGTAGGTAATATCTCCACTCCATACTTCGTTGAGTGCTGGAACATATACAGTTTTTTTCTTACCGTTTGTAGTCCAGTACTGCTTAAGCAGATACTCATGGATTTTATGTTCTGAGTGTTTGATACTTGCGAGCCTTTTCTTTGTTGGACAGATCGCCTGTATCCCTAAGATTCCCATATATTTGAGAACTCTATTTTTTCCGATATGGTAACCATCCTCTTTGAGCTGTTCGTAAATAAGCCTATGCCCATAATCTGAATTATCAGTAGCGATTTCATCTATTTTATGCAGTATTTTTATATTTTATGCACTCATAGGTACTGGTTTGTAGTAAAAACCACTTCTACTGACACCAACAAGTTCACACTGCTCTGATACTGATAGTTGATTATGCTTGGACTCTATCAGAGACTTTCTGTCAATCAAGTCCAACCTCTTTAACTTTCCCACTGCCCACTCCGCTTTTATGGTTGCCTTACCGAGTGCTTTTGCTAACTGTTCGTTTTCAGATTTAAGCTCTTCTATCTCATCTTTATAAGTTTTAGTAGCCCCACCAATATCAAATGCCAAAGAAGCATTTTCTAAAAACTGCTGTTTCCATTTTCCAAGTGATTGAGAAGTCACTCCATATTTTGAAGCTAATTGACTTGTTGTCATCTCCTCTTTTAGTATCTATAAGACTATTTTTGTTTTTTGCTCGACTGTATATGTTTTACCTTTTTTTCTACTCATAGTTTCATCTCCATAATTCTTATTATTTTAACTTTTTTGAAAATAAACTCTGCTGAATTGCTGTCTTAGATTTTAGGGGTATTATAATATTTTAAAAATTAAAAAATGTATATAGCTTATATTAAGAAGCCATACCAAATCTTTCATTATACTACCTAAAAATGCGTATATTATTTAAAATTTTGATAGCAAAAATAGTCAGAAAAGTTCCTATGATGATATAGTAGCTTATATGCTCTCTTAAAAACAGAGCACCTAGGATGATGGCTGAGAATGGAACTAAAAATATAAATGAGCTAACACTTCCTGCTCCTAGTTTCTCGATGCCTATAAAATAGACAGTATTTGAAAAAGTAGAACTTATGAGCGAAAGACCGATAAGATTTATCCAAAAAATACCATCAAAACTATCATAAGCGATAGAGTGAAAATCGACAAAAAATAGAGCATCTAGTGTAATGGTTATGATATATAGATAGAAGCTAAAGACGATGGGTGATATGGTTTTTGATTTTGAACTGATGATGGTGAAGATTGGCCACAAAAAAGAGGCCAATAAGAAGTATAGATTTTGAATAACAAATATATCTTTCAGGCTTGAAGTCCAAATATTTAACATAGTAAGCACGCCGATAGCCCCTAGAAATAGAGCAAAATAGTCTCTCTTTCTCATCTTTTTTTCGCCAAGGATTGCCAACATCAAAAAAGTGATGATTGGAACAAGCGTTGTCACAAAAGCGCCGCCAAGTGAAGCTGTGCCGTATTTCGTACCCATAAAATAGTATTTCATATATGCGATAAATGTCAAAGATGCCAAAAATGCTACACCAAAACTTTTTATATCTATTTTGAAAGATTTTTTGAGTACCAAGATGATAGGAACCATCGAAACTGCTGTGATACCAAAACGAAATAAAATCATATCATATGCATTGATATAGTGGCTGAGTACTTTTGCATTTACCCAAGAAGCTCCCCATCCAATCATCCCAAAAAATAGTAAGATATATATCAAATTTTTGTGTTTTTCAAGCATATGAAACCTCTAATTTTTATGGAAGTGTAGCAAAAAAGAGCTGAAAATAAGGGCATAGGTTATTTAGTAAAAATTATCCCGTCTATTCCATTTTTGGCACAAAACTCTATGTCATTTTCATCCGTGCTTGTTAGGAGGATTTTTGCATCAAACATGTATTCGTTTGCTATCTCTTGTGCCTGTTTTGCAAACTCTTTGGATACAAGTAGATAAGAAGCATTTGATGCGGAAGCTAAAATGAGCTCTTTTATATTGTCAACTTTTACACCAAAATTTATATTTTGATTATTGCAATAAGAGATAATCTC
>JALUXQ010000095.1 GCA_027013265.1 Campylobacteraceae bacterium
TATCGTCACATCTTCACCCCTTAGTGCATCAAGTATATTTTGTGCATAATCATATAGTGAAATTGGTGTTTCATCTTTGTATTTTATACCGACTCCTCCACCGATGTCGAAAAACCTTATGTCTATGTTTGCTGATTTTAGACTTTTTAACAGATTTGCCATGACTGATGCAGCCTCTTTAAATGGCAGCGTCTCTACAATTTGACTGCCTATGTGATAGTGTATGCCAACAGGAGTAAGATTTTGGGACCTGTTTGCATAAAGATACATCCTTTTTGCACTTTGAATATCTACGCCAAATTTATTTTCATGGAGTCCTGTGGAGATATATGGATGAGTTTTTGGATCTATGTTTGGATTGACTCTTATACTGATTCTAGCACTCTTATTTAACTCTTTTGCGATTGTTTCAACTCTTTGCATCTCCTCTTCGCTCTCAAGATTTAACATCAATATATCTTTTTGCAAAGCCTGAGATATTTCAGAATCTTTTTTGCCAACACCACTAAATATAATCTTATATTTATCAATTCCAGCCATCAATGCTCTATTTACCTCACCAATAGAGACACAATCACACCCTGAGCCCATACTCGCCAAATGTTTTAAAACAGACAGGTTTGAATTTGCCTTTACTGCATAGCAAATCATGGATTTTCTTGCCTTAAATGCCTCTTTTAAGTCGCTATAATTTTTTGTAATTTTATCAAAATCATACACATACAAAGGAGTATCATATTTATTAGAAAGTTCTTTAAACTCAATCATATAAAACCTTATTTTTTAGTAGAGTCTATTTTATCCAAAAAATAAGAAAAAGAAAATTAAGAGAGTGATATTATAAAATTTACTCTTTAAAGTATGAATACAAAGAGGCGATGGATAGCATAGAGATTGGAAGTACGATCGAAATCTCTGGCATCAAAACAGAACTTAATGCTAGTTTTGATAAAAGGAACAGAATTCCCCATACAATAATACCAACGAAAGAGAGTACAAACGATGTAATAGTTAAATTATGGTACCTTGAAATCGTTGGCATCTTAACCATAAAAATTAAAATTAACAGGGGGGCAAAAAAAGGCAACAATAGTTGTGAAAATAATATCGTTTTAATGCGGCTTGTATCTAGCCCCTGTGCATCATAAAATTTTAAAGCATCAACAGCATCAAGTACAGAGAGGTTTACTTTTCCTTTATAGATATTATCTATAATTTGAGGTCTAAAATCTTTCAAAGCCTCCATCTTATTAAATTTCTGGGAAAACAATCCTTTATCATCCAAAGTATCAACTTTTGGCTTTATTATCTTTTTAACACCGTATAAAATCCAATTTTTCTCCCTATAATAACCTTTTTTTGCAGATATGATAGAGATAATATCCCTATCTCTTACTCTAAAAATCTTTATATCACTAGCCTCTTTTCTTATGGGATCTAACTTCTTAAAATATATATATTCGTCTCCATTTTTCAAAAATAGATCTCTTGTTGTCGTAGAGGTTTGGTTAAACTTGAGTATATTCTCAATATACTCTCCTGCATATGAAAACTTTGTAAATGTTAATAAAATATATACAACAATTATAGATAAAGCTGTAAAAAATATAGGTTTTACAAAAGATTGTCTACTGATTCCAAATGCATACAGACTCACCAACTCATTCGATTTTATCATAGTGCTCACAGTAGCAACCATGGAAAAAATTACAGATAGAGGCAATACATAATTGATAGCATACATACCTTGAAACATCATATATAGAAGTTGCAAGTTTGCAGAGTTTGGTAGCTTTTTATAAGTTGTCAAAAAATCAATACCAACATAAAAAATCTCAAGTGCTGACAGAATAATAAAGAAATTTTTTAAATATTGAAATATTAAATATCTATGATATGTTTTCATTCTATTTTCATTGTATATTTTTGTGCAACTTTTTCCAATTCTTCACTCAATAGTTCCATGCTTGCCATTTTTGCCATTTTAACCACATCGGCTAATTTATCTTTTTGAGCGAACGAGAAATCAGACAAAACATGTGAGATTATCATATCCTTATTTTTAGGTTTACCTATACCAATTCTAACTCTTATGTAATCTTTTCCTATATGATTATCTATAGATTTAAGACCATTATGTCCACCATTTCCGCCACCAAATTTGAATCTTAAAGTTCCAAACTCTAGGTCTATATCATCATGAATTATTATTGTTTTTGAAGGTGAAAAATAACTACTTACCGACTCAACACTCTCTCCAGACAGGTTCATAAAAGTCATAGGCTTTAAAAATAGTGTATCTTTGTGTTTATACAGTTGCCCCTTGAAATTATTTTTATTGATAGAGGTGTGGGAGATGTCACCCAAAAGAGCATCTATAACCATAAAACCTACATTATGTCTGTTTTGTCTGTATCTCTCTTCTGGGTTACCAAGTCCTACAATTAGATTCATAGAATTACTTAGCTTTTATAACTCCAACTACAGCGATTCTATCTTCGTCCATCATTTTGATGTTGTCATCAGTTTTTATATCTCTAACCAAAATAGTGTCTCCAACATCCAAATCACTTACATCTAGAGTAAAGTTTTGCGGTAAATCTTCAGCTTTACACTTAACACACAATCTCTTCTTGGAGTGTGCTAAAACACCTTTGTTTTTAAGTCCTTTTGGAGTACCTGTGGTCACCACTGGAACCAAATATTTTGACAAAACACCAGGAAGTGCAACTCTTAAATCAACATGTAAAAAAGTATTCTTTACAGGGTGCTTTTGATACTCTTGTATAACAACATTTAACTCTTGGCCTCCAACTTTTACAGGAAATGCGAGTGTGTTTTTGTTTCTAACCGCTTTTACGAACTCATTTTGTTTAAATGCCGCATTGATATTTTCAATACCTTTTCCGTAAATATTGGCAATTAGATATCCATCTCTTCTAAGCTCTTTAGTAGCTTGCTTTGTGATACTCTCTCTAACTATACCTTGTAACATATCTATCCTTTTTGAAGTTAAGTGCTCTATGCACTTTTTATAAGCTGATAATTATACATAAACTAAACTAAATTATTTCTTTAAGCCTATGATATCTTTATCCACGATTGTATCTGCTTCATTTTGCTTTCTCTTTCTATGTGCAACATCTGCATCATAATAGTCAATATCCATAGCTAAATCATTCCTACTAGTTGCATTTTGCAGTGCCTCTTCTTCAGAAATTTTCCCTGCCGCATACAGAGATAAAAGAGACTGATCAAAAGTTTGACACTTATATACATCCTTTCCTTCTTTTATGGCGTCTGTGATTTCAGCATCTCTTCCTTCAAGTATCAGATTTTCTATTCTGGCATTTTTCACCAAAATCTCTACAGCTGCTGTTCGTTTTCCATCAATCGTCCTAACCAGTCTTTGAGAAACCACACCTTGTAGTGTTGAAGATAGTGACATTTTTATCCTGTTTTGCTCACTTCCTGGGAACATTCCTAGTATCCTGCCAATCGTCTCCTTTGCATCAACCGTATGCAAAGTGGAAAGAACTAGGTGACCAGTTTCAGCCGCATGCATGGCAGTCTCTATGGTCTCTAAGTCCCTCATTTCACCAACCAAAATGACATCAGGGTCTTCTCTTAGGGCAGCTCTTAGGGAGTCTGCAAAAGAGATAGCGTCTTGACCTACGGCTCTTTGGTTGATAATAGATTTATCGTCCTTATAAACAAACTCCACTGGGTCTTCTATAGTTATTATATGCTTTGATGCTTCTTGATTTATACTATTTATCATAGCAGCCAAAGTTGTGGTTTTTCCACTTCCTGTTGGACCTGTTACCAAAATTAAACCTCTAGGTATTGCACAAAAAGAGTGTAGTACATCTGGAAGCTCTAACGTCTCGAGAGTAGGTAAACTTGTCGGTATCGTTCTAAAGACTGCTGAAATTCCATCAACTTGAAAAAATACATTAACCCTAAACCTGTAGTTATCATTTAACTTAAATGTAAAATCCAAGTTTTTAGCTTCAACTAAATCTTGAAATCTTGATCTTAGAAGTTCTTTCGCTAACATCAAACTATCTTCGTGTGTTATAATCTCTTTAGATAATGGCACAATACGACCATTAATCCTACCTCTTATATTTGAGCCACTTTTTACATGTAAATCACTTCCATTTAGTTCTACTAATTTACTTAGATAAAACTTTAGCTTTTTAGTCATCTCAAAAGTCAATCTATCAATATCGACATCATACTTTTTATCTTGCATAATAAAATCTCCCCTCTAAGCTAGCGTATCTAAAATTTCTTTAAAAGCACTTTTAAAAGAGACTACCCCCTCTTGCATCAATTCCTCATAAACCTTTTCTATATCGATCTTTTTTATCTTTAATTGCTCAAAAAAGGCATCTACACACTTCTGTTTTTTTATCTCTTTTAACTTCTCTTTTGAGTTTACAAAATATTTTATCGTGTTAAGCGGAGCTGTATTTATTGAATTTTTACAAAGCAGCTCTTCTATATAGTAGTCTGCCTCTAGATTATCACCTTTTACACCTGTGCTTGCAAAAAGACATCTGACATTTTCTAAGCCAAAATTTTCAATCAAATCGTAGATTTTTAGAGCATTATATATGCCGGTTTTTGCTGTCGGCAAGCCCATCTCTTCTAGTTTGGCATCTAATTTTCTATCAAACCTGCTGACAAATACGCTAATAACAGCATTTGGCACTATTTTGTTTTTACACTTATCGCTACCCTTTTTAAAAGCATCAAGGCATTTTTGGGCTTGAGTAGGAGAAAAAATCAGTGTAGCATTTACATTTATTCCCTCCTCAAGTAGCACCTCCATAGCTTCATATCCACTATCTGTTGCTGGTACCTTAATCATGACATTTGGCATGCCAATCTTTTCATATAGTCTTTTTCCCTCTTTAATTGTAGCTATTGCATCATCACACAGAAATGGATCAACCTCTATACTTATAAATCCATCATCTCCATTTTCGTATAGCGGGAGTAGCTTTTGGGCTGCTTTTTTTATATCTTTTACAGCTATTGCTTCATATATATCTTTTGGATTTTTCCCTTTTAACTCTTTTATATCCTCTTTATAAGCTTGGGAAGTAAGTATGGCTGATTTAAAGATAGCGGGATTACTTGTCGCTCCATTGATTGTACCCTCTCTTATCAAATCTACAAACTCATCATCTAAAAAACTTCGCTCAACAAAATCACACCAAAGTGAAAATTTTAAATCCTCTATATACACTTGTCACTCCTCAAAATTTTTGTCAAATCTTTCTCTTCTATCACTATATTTGCCTCTTTTTTTAGAGCATCTTTGGCACAAAAAGCAACTCTAGTATCGGCAAATTTAAACATGGACAAATCATTTGCTCCATCACCTACGACCATAGTATCATTTCTACTAATTTTTAGTAAATATTGCAATCTTTGGAGCATATCACCTTTTGAAAATCCAAACATCATCTCTCCACCGACACTTCCTGTTAAGTATCCATCTTTTGCATGTAAAATATTTGAAAAATCGACATCATATCCTAGTATATCTTTTGCATGGGTTGTTGCATTTCTAAAGCCACCACTAAATACTATAACTTTATAACCCCTCTTCTTTAGCTCTTTTATAGTCTCTTTGGCTCCTGGCATATAGGGCAAATTATGACAAATCTCATCAACTTGTTGCTCTCTTAAACCCTCTAAATACTTCACTCTTGTTGTTAAACTCTCATAAAAATCTATCTTACCCTGCATGGCTTGCTCTGTGATTTGTGCAACTTTATCCTTTAGCCCCAACTCAAGTGCTAAAAAATCTATGGTTTCGCCATCCATCAAAGTAGAATCAAAATCAAAAACGCATAATTTCACTTTATATCCTTTGTTACATCATACAAGAAATCAATTTATATTCTTATAAAAACGCATAAATATTTTTATATTTTGGAATATTATAGTATAATATTTGCCTTAGTATATTTTTATCAAAAAATATAAAATTATTTAAAGGACAAGACAAGATGCAAATTTATGTTGGAAATATTTCCTATGCAACAACGCCAGAGAGTTTAGAGACCCTATTTGGCCAGTACGGCGAAGTTGAATCTGTGAAACTAATCACAGACAGAGAGACAGGTAGAGCAAAAGGCTTTGGATTTATTACTATGAATGATGATAGTGCAGCCCAAACTGCAATAGAAGAGCTTAATGAAAAAGAATTTGAAGGCAGAACTCTTAGAATTAACGAAGCTAGACCAAGAGAAGAGAGACCACAAAGAAGTTTTAACAATAGATTTTAATATAGTAGATTTAAAAAAAGGGGCTTCTCAGAAGTCCCTTTTTAATAGTGCCTCAACTTTCAAAATAGTCAACATACTATCATCTCGTTTTCCAACTCCATATATCATACCTTTGTCTGTATTTATAGTCTCTGGTGGCGGAGAAATTCTGCTTCTATTTAGACGAATCGCCTCTGTAAGCCTATCTATAACAAATCCTGCCGTATTATTCTCCCCTTTTAACACTATATATCTAGTCTCTTCAGTTTGGTTAACCATTTCTATATTAAACTTTTTTCTTAGATTAATCAAAGGAATCACATCGCCTCGAAGATTGAAAACACCTAGTACATAGTCTGGCACCTGGGGCACTCTCGTGTAGTCTATAGGCTTGATTATCTCTTGAATATTTAAAATAGGTATAGCATACTCTTCATTTCCAATGATAAATCCAACTAGCTGAACTATATCCTCTTCTATTTTTTCTGGCTCTTCAATCTGTTGTTGTTGCTTTTTCAAGACTTGACTTAATTTATCATTCATTCTTCTACTCCGCTAACAATTTTATATTTTTTCGTACTACACTCTCAAGATACTCTGGAGAATACGGCTTAGTGATATACTCAGTCATTCCTGATTCCACACCTCTTAGTCTATCTGATTTGGATGTCCTTGATGTTACTGCTATCAAAGGAAGGTTTTTATATTTTGAATATTTCCTTATTTCACTAGCTAGTGTATATCCATCCATTCGTGGCATCTCAATATCTATCAGTATAGCATCAAAACTATGATCTCCTGATTTTATCATATTTAATGCCTCTTGTCCATTTGCTGCCTCAACAACACTAATACCAGTAGGAGCTATAGATTTTTTCATGATATTTCTATCCATCTTACTATCATCAACCACAAGCACAAAATAATCACTAGGTTTCTCTTTTGTTCTTGCTTCAGTTTCGCCAGTTGCTCTTATATCAACTGTTACATTTTTAGCCAAATCCATCAATGCAGCCACATCTACAATCAAAGTAACTCTACCATCACCCCTAATAGTAGCTCCTGCAATTCCTTCTATGCCTTTTAAGTAATCGCCCATAGATTTTATAACTATCTCTTCTTGTCCTACTAAGCTATCAACTATAATTCCTAGTTTGGACTCAGCAAGACCAATTACTACGACATAAGCATGTTCACTATTGTCAAGTACTCTTTCGACTCCAAATATATCAGATAGTCGAACAAGAGAGAGAACTTCATCGCGAAGCCTTAACACATTTTTGCCCTCTATCGTATATATCTCTTCTAGCGGAATTCTTACAGTCTCTAAAACTGATGCTAGAGGAATCGCATAAAACTCTTCTTGAACTCCGACAAGTAGAGCTTGTATGATAGCAAGTGTCAAAGGAATTTTTAGTTTTATAACTGTGCCTCTATCAACTTCGCTATCTACATCAATGATACCATTTAACTTCTCTATATTTGTCTTCACAACATCCATGCCAACACCTCTACCTGATACGCTAGTAACAGATGCAGCAGTTGAAAAACCTGGTTTAAAGATTAGATTATAAGCCTCTTTATCACTCATACTATCTGCTTCTCTCTCGGTGATAATACCTTTTTCAAGGGATTTATTGCGAAGCATATCTGAATCCAAACCTTTTCCATCATCGACTATTTCTATGACTATATTGTTTCCTTCGTGGTAAGCTTTCAGCTCTATGACTCCACCCTCAGGCTTCCCCTTTAAGAGTCTTTCGTCGCCACTCTCTATACCATGGTCACAAGAATTTCGTATAATATGAACTAAAGGATCGCCAATCTCTTCAACAATTGACTTATCAAGTTCCGTATCTTCACCTGTAATTTTTAACTCTATAGATTTGCCAAGTTCTCTTGAAAGATCTCGAATCATCCTTGGAAATTTATTAAATACTTTAGCCACAGGAAGCATTCTTGTCTTCATAACTGCTATTTGCAAGTCAGTCGTTACAAGTGAAACAGAAGAGACGACTTGATTTAACTCTTCTAAAAACTTTTCGCCCTCATATCTCTCTTCAACATCATCATATATCTTTAAAAGTCTGTTTTTACCAAGAACTAACTCTCCGATTAGATTCATGAGGTGATCAAGTCGTTTTACCTCAACTCTAATTGTCTGCTCAATCGTACTAGCTGCCTGTTTTTTAGCTGGCATACTTTTTGGTTTTGGTTTTGGCTGCACCGAAGGCTTTGCTACCCTATTGGGAGTGGGATTTTCCGGCACTACTTTATCCTCACCTGTTTCTTTTTTCTTTTGCGCTTTTCTTTTTTTATCTTCCTCTTTTCTCTGCTTTAAAAGCCTTTCAATCTCAGCTTCAACTTCATCATCACTTAGATTGTTATAATCAATCTCTTCTTCTTCCTTGTGTGGTTCTTTGACAACCTCTTGTAGCTCTTCTGCTGCTTCTTTTTTTGACTCTGATTGCTGAACAGGTATATCATTTCCTTGTGAAATAGCATCAAGTGCGCTACAAATCTCTGATATATCCATGCCTATGTCTGTATCATTGCCATTATCTCTTATGCCAACTAAAAGTTCTTTCATCATATCTATGGACTTTAAAACAACATCCATAACTTCTGGTGTAATTTTAAGCTCACCTTTTCTCGCCTTGTTTAAGACATCTTCCATATGGTGGGTTAACTTTGTTAAAACATCAAAATTTAGAAAAGAGGAAGAACCTTTTACTGTATGAGCTACTCTAAAGATGCGATTTAGAAGTTCCAAATCTTCAGGGTTATTTTCAAGCTCAACCAAATCTTGATCAATTTGTTCGATTAACTCAAACGCTTCAACCAAAAAATCTTCTAATATTTCTTGAATATCATCCATGGTCAGGCCCCTTACTCTTCAGTCTTAATATGCGATTTAAGTACATTTGAAATTTCTCTGTAAAAAACCGCCGCATCAAATTTTGTTAGATAGGCTTCACCGCCCGCCTCTTTTCCTCTTAATTCACTAAAATGGTCACTTATTGAAGAGTTAAAAACAATAGGAACACTACTAAATCTATCATCATCTTTTACATTTGATGCGAAGTGAAAACCATCCATTTGTGGCATCTCAACATCGCTTATTATTATTTTTACCTCTTTATCAAACCTATCCCCATATATAGAGTACAGTTCTTCTAACTTTTTCAAACCCTCTATACCATCTTGAGCCTCTATAACTTTTAATCCCATCTTTTTAAGTGCATCACTTACCAATTTTCTAGCAACCTTACTATCATCAAGAACTAGTGCCGTACCTTCAAGCTGCATGATTTCATTAGATTCCATATCGGTTCTAGGCTTATAAAGACCAAGCTCCTCAACAACACTTTCAAGATCCAGAATCAGCAAGACTTCATCATTTTCTATCCTAGTAACACCTGTGATTTGACTCCTATCAAGTGTTCCCATGCCAGAGACAAATGATGCTGGCTCTATATCTTTCCAGCTTATCCTTCTTATTCTCTTGGCTTCGTGTACTATAAAGCCTATCAAGATATCACTAAACTCTGTTATGATAATTCTTGGTTTTAATTTTTGCTCCTGCGGTACTGTTATATTCATCCATCTAGCAAGGTTTACTACTGGAATCACAACTCCACGAAGATCAAAAATACCTTCAATGTAATCTGGAACACCTGGAATTTCTGTAAGATTAGGAATTTTAATAATTTCGCGAACTTTTGACACATTCACTCCATAGATTCCCTCGTATATCTTATCTCCATCTTGTTTCAAAATACGAAAATCGACCAGCTCCATTTCATTAGAGCCAACTTTTAGCACGTTGTCATCAAACATCGTAGCCCCTCATAATTTTTTTAGACTTTTACGATAAGTGTATCGGTATAAATTTTATATCTGGGGATAATTGTACAATAAAATAACTTTGATTGCACGCAAAAGATGAGAAATTTATATATTTTATGTAATCTATATCAAATGTTACATCTTGGTGATAGTGCCCTTCAGCGACTATATCGATGTTTGAAGTAGGATATCGAAGTAGTTTTAACTCTATCATATCTTTAAAGTTATCTATCTTGGCGCATATATCTTTTCTCTTCAAACCATCTAAAATCTTTTTTGATATGCAAAAGTAGCAGAGTTTATCAAAAAAATTAAGAACCCCTAGTAAAAAACTGCTCCTTATCACATGTGTAAAAAGCTTATGTTTAAAACCCCCATACTTATCGCCATGCAAAAGCAAAATCTTCTTATTGGATACCTCAAAAATAGTCGGTTGAGCATCTATATCTATAATTTTTATATTTTTAAATATCTTTTTTAGTGAAAAATCATGGTTGCCTTCAAAGTAAAATACCTCAATGCTCTGGGCGATTTTCTCTAGCAGAGTAATCTCTTTTTTATATATCTCTTTTAAATATGCCACTTCACCAACCAGCAAATCAAACATATCTCCCATCAAAAAGAGCTGGGTTGCTTCTATCTGTTTTGACTCAATCTTCATAAGAAAACGATAGAAGCCATCTTGCTGGCTATTGTCGTGAGCATCGCTGATAAAAACAGCTCCCTCTTTAATCTTATGGCACATAAGCAATAGTTGGGATTCCTAGATTTTCTTCGAGTCCACACATGATATTTGCATTTGCAACAGCTTGAGAAGATGAGCCTCTTAAGATGTTGTCTATAGCAGAATTTATATACAATTTTTTACCAACAACTTTTGCAAAAATATCACAAAAATTTGTACCACTTGGAGATTTCATATCTACTGGGTGGTTATATATCCTTATGTTTGGCTCATTTTTATAAAACTCTTTTAAAATTTTTAAAGGCTCTAGCCCCTCCTCTTTTAAAAGCATATAACTATCTATCATCTCACCTCGTATAATAGGAAGTAGGTGAGGGACAAAATTTATATCAAATTTTTTTTCACGATACTGCTCCATCTTCTCTTTTATCTCTGGCTCATGCCTGTGCATCAAAGGATTATAGGCAAATACATTCTCATCGATAGAGACAAAGTGGGTTTTATCAGTACACTTTTTCCCAGCCCCGCTCACTCCACTTTTTGCATCTATAAAAACAGGGTAACGCTCATCGATAAAATCACAAAATGGCAAAATTCCCAAAAGTGTAGCCGTAGGATAACAGCCTGGATTTGCAACTAAAGAGCTGTTTTTGATCTTTTTTCTATAAAATTCTGGCAAACCATATACAGAATTCGGGATATTTTCTCTGTCTTCGTGTTTGCAATAGTGCTTTTCATAAGTCTCTAATTCAAGCCTATAATCAGCTGATAAATCAACAACTTTCACTCCATATGCTAACAGTTTTTTAGCAAAACCCATAGAGGTCTTATGAGGAAGTGCCAAAAAAGCCAACTTTGCAACTTTTGCTATCTCTTTTGCATCACTCTTTAAAACATCTCCTTCTAGCACAGATTTTAGACTTGGGTGTAACTCTTCAACTCTTATGCCACCTTCACTATTTCCGATGTATTTAATCTCAAATTTTGGATGGGTTATCAAAAGTTTTAAGAGTTCAAGCCCTGTATATCCACTAGCTCCTATAATCGCTACAGGTATTTTTATCTCATCATTTTTCAAAATTTATCTCCTTGTAGCAAATACCTAGGATTTCATACTCCTTCTCTCCGACTGGCAACTTCACGATCACCTCATCCCCCTCTTCTTTTCCTAAGAGATGGCGAGAAAGTGGTGAGTGGTAAGAGATAAGCCCTGCATTTGGATCACTCTCTGTACTTCCAACAATCGTATATGTAAACTTCTCTTCACTATCCATATCTTCCAAAGTCACGGTTGAGCCAAACCTTACCTTATCATGTGGAAATTTACTCGGATCTACGACTTGGGCTCTTGTCAACAAATCACTCAACTCAGCGATTCTACTCTCTATAAAAGCCTGCTTCTCTTTGGCTGCATGATACTCAGAGTTCTCTTTTAAATCGCCATGACTTCTTGCCACATCAATCTCTATAACAATCTCTGGTCTTTGTACTTTTTTTAAATCATTTAACTCATCACACAATTTTTGAAAACCAAATTCTGTCATTGGCTCTTTCTTCATCATCTCTCCTGAATATTTTTTAGTATTATATCTAACATGTTATTTAATGTACCATGTTTTAAAATCTCTCTTAACTCTAAAGAGTCTTTGAAAAATCTTTTTCTGTCCATATTTTTGTACTCACTATATAGATTTTGGCTTGTGACATCATCTTGGATAAACTCTTTATGCAGAGGTTTTAGACCGCTAAAATCAAATAGTATATTTGCCAAGCCTGCATGTCTTAGCTTCACAAATTTTTTAGCTATCATATAGTCTAACTTTTTTGCCTTATATGCCAAAACAAGTGGGGTTCCTATCAATGAAGCCTCTAGCGTTGCAGTTCCTGAGCATACGAATGCGAATTCACTTCCTAAAAAGGCATCTTTTGCATCTCGAACAATTTCAAATCCATCTATATTTCCATAAATCTCTTCTATCTTATCATCACTAAAAAAGCTAGGTATAACAAGCAGGGCTTTTTTGTCTATCTTTTTGACAATCTCTCTAAAAATTGGCATCAATTTTCTAATCTCACTCTTTCTGCTACCTGGTAAATACGATATGATGCCAGTGTCTTTATACTCACTTTTAAACTCTTTTATCTCATCTAAAATTGGGTGTCCAACATAGATAGATCGGTTATAAAATCTGTTTTCAAAGGGCAAAACTGACGCTAAAACATCACAATATTTCTCTACTTTTGCCACTCTTTTTGTTTTCCACGCCCAAACTTGAGGTAAGATATAGTATATAATTTTTACATTTTTATTCCTCTTTTTGATCGCTTTTGCCAAGGGAAGATTGAAAGCGGGAGAGTCTATAAGCAAAACAACATCTACTTCAAAACTCATCTTCACAAGCTCTTTTATCGCTCTTTTTGCTTTTGCGATTTTAGGCACAACATCTAAAAATCCCATGATAGAAAAAGCAGATGACGGCATATACGGTTTGCCAAATTTTTCATCAAATATGCCAAAAAGTTCATATTTTTCCAATCTCTGTAGTATCGGCTCAAGGTGAAGATTTGCCGAAGGCTCAAGTGAAGAGACTAAGAGTTTAAGTTGCTTTTTCAAAAAAAATCCTCTGTTTTATGACAGTATATAAAAAAAATGATAAAAATCAGCAAAACCAAAATAAAATTTAAAAAATTTAGATACAATAGCAATATAAATTTTCAATATAAAGGAATATTATGAAGAATATTATGAGTGCCATAATGCTACTTGGTTATATTATTTTGGCAACTTCAGCTTCTGCCATAACTGTAAAAAGTTCAGTATCCATTAAATGGCTTAAAAAAAATTTACATAGTCCAAATTTGAAGATAATAGAGATGTCTGATGCCTCTTCATTTATTTTTAAAAGCCATATTACAAAATCTGTATTTACAAATAAGTCAGATTGGCGATACCAAGCAAAAGATGGGAGTCTTGTCCACTATTCTGTAAAAGTTTTGGAGAAGAAGATGCAAAATCTTGGCATAAACGATGAAGATGGAGTGGTTATTTACTACAAAGGAGACAATTTAAATGAAATCCTTGGCGCACACTATCTTTTTTGGCTATTTCACTATCTAGGGCATACAAATGTTGGAATCCTAAACACGGGTTGGCATGGTTGGATAAAGGCAAAAGCACCTACTAGCAATGATGAAGAAAATATAAAAAAAGGCAACTTTAAAGCAAAGCCAATAAAGGCACTTGAAATATCAACAAATGAACTATATGCCATACACAATGCTTACAATGTTATCGATGCCAGACCGCACAATTATTTTTTAGGGCTAGGTAAGTTTCCTAGCAACACTAGATATGGTCGCATAGCTAACAGCATCAGCCAGCCTTGGTCAGATTTCCTTATAACCGATAAAAATGGGC
>JALUXQ010000096.1 GCA_027013265.1 Campylobacteraceae bacterium
ACATTTTGAATTAAATAATCCCAAAAATAAAGATATTATATTTATTGGTAGTTCCAGAACTTTTTACCAAATATCTACAAGTATTTTTAAGAATAGAGGTATGGATGTTTATAATTTTGGTATTTCTGGTGCTCAATATGAAGATTATCCAACTATAATTGAACCTATTAACAAAGTAAAACCTAAACAAGTTATTATTAGTCTTTCTGTAAATAGATTTTATGACAAATTGAATATTTCAAAATATCCAACACTTAAAGAAATATCTTACTATTTTGATGTAGATAAAATTAAATTCTTAGACTCATTGAAACAATGGCTGATTAATAGACATTTATTTCTACAGTATTCAGAACCAATATATTATAAACTAAAATCTTTATATTCAAAGTTTGATATTCATACAAAAGAAGTAAATTCAACAGAAATAGAAGAAAAGCCATTAATAATTAGAAGTTACTCTTATTATTCTAAATTAGTTGGTTGTAATGTATTTGATATTAAACAAACATCTAATACACAAATAACTTTAAAGTGCAGTAATGGAGATGGTGTTTTAATTGGAAGCAATCCTGATATTAAAAATAATGGAACAAAGAAATTAACAACATTTGATACAGAAGTGATTGAATATATTGATAAAATCATACATAATATTGATAAAAATATAAAGGTTATTTTGATATTAGAACCAGTTTTTCATAATCCTTATTTATATAATATTCAAAGAATAGAAAAAATATTTAAAGGTATAAAAATTATTGATTTAACTAATTTTCATGTTGAAGATGATTATTGGTCAGATGAAGGACATCTAAATTACAAGGGAAGAGAGAAGTATTCTAAATATCTATATGATATATTAAAATAATCAACTACTCCCATAAATACAATAGTAATGATTAGCATCATTGAAGCAGCCCATCAGCACATTCAGGGCTGCTTTTACCTTAGAGTATAAAACCTTTACAACATTTCAAAACTCTCAAAGAACACCATCACAGAAACTTTCATATTATTATATACTTTTAGATTATCACTTATTATTTCATACCTCATAAACTCAGAAAATTAAATATTTAATGATTTTACTCCATAAATAAAATAAAAGTTCGTGCTGGACTTATGGAGATAACACAAATGCTAATCAAAAACACAATACAACTTAACGATGGGACTCAGTTCTTCATCCAACTTTCAATAGATACCATTAAACTACAAGTAGTTGATGATGACAATCACGACAACTTTATAGATGGACTCAAAGATTTCAATATTCAAATCTTTAAACAAAAAAATCAGCTAAAAACTATTCAAACTGCATAAGTTTTTTTGGAGAATCAAATTTAGATTCTCCAAATCTTAAAATTATTTTATAAATTCAACTACTTCATTAAAAGGAAGCCTTATCTTTTTTGGTTGAGGGTTTAATCTGTATCCAAATGGAAGCACTAAAGAGAGTTGAAATTTTGTTGTATCCAGCCCTAAGATTTTTTCCACTTTTTCTTTTTCAAAGCCCTCTATCGGGCAAGAATCTATGCCTATAAATGCAGCGCCACTCATCATATTTGCCGCTGCTATGTATGTTTGTCTAGCAGTCCAACAAAAAATATTTTCATCACTACTTAATGTCTTAGTCAAATGATTAGCATAAGCTTCCATATACTTATCAAGTGAAGCTTGTGGCATATCTCGTCTCTTAAATCTTTTTTCAACTTCACCTGATTCAATTTTTGCGTTATTTATTCCTGCTAAAATAACAACAAGATGAGAACAAGAAGTCACTTGTACTTGATTCCAACAAGCAGGTCTTAGTTTTGCTTTTAACTCATCATTTGTGATAACCAAAAATTTCCAAGCTTCCATACCAAATGAAGATGGAGATTTTCTACCAATTTCGAGTATATAGTGCATATCTTCATCAGATATTTTTTTAGTATCATCGAAAATTTTACAAGCATGCCTAAAGTGCACTGCATCCATAAATTTATTTTGCATTTTTTTCCTTATTATGTAATTTACTGGTACTATAACACAAAAAACTTATAAAAACCAGTTTTTAAGAAATATGAAGTAAAATAATAATTTTTAATGCTATAATATGGAAAATTTTTGACAGGTAGAATGCATGATAAAAAATAAATATTTATTTCTAGGATTTTTAATATCACTCATCGCTATGATGGGTAGTTTGTATTTTAGTGAAATTATGAAATTTGTTCCTTGTACATTGTGCTGGTATCAAAGAATAGCCATGTATCCTTTAGTTATCATATTATTTATTGGTAGCACCGCAAAATATGATGTAAATATCGTAAAAATAACACTAGTTCAAGTCCTGGCAGGACTAACTTTTAGTATATATCAAAATGCGCTTGTATATGGTTTTATCGATGAAGGATTTAAGATATGCATACAAGGCTCCATCCCTTGTGATTTAAAATATTTAAATTATTTTAATTTTATCACGATACCGCTTATGTCTTTTACTGCTTTTTTACTGATTTTGATTGCGTTGCTCTTTAACTTTCTAGCGCATAAAGATTAAGGATGTGGAACTTTTATAGTAGAATTTAGGCTCCAAGCCGTGATAACCATCAGGATAATTATGGAAAAATTTGGAAGTATTCCCACTAGATTTCCTAAATAAAACACCCATAAAAGTATCGCTCCAAGAGGTGTCGGTATTCCTGTAAAAAATTTTTCTACTTCCCCCGCATCTGCATTTATGTTAAATTGTATCAATCTTCTTAAACCAGATAATACATAGTATATACTTACAATTCCAGCCGTAAAAAGCCAAAAACCACTATAGCTCGTGAGATAAATTGCTTGAAATATGAAAAATACTGGCACGAGTACAAAACTTAGAAAATCAGCAAAACTATCAAGCTGTATCCCAAATTCGCTTGAAAGGTTATGTTTTCTCGCAATTTTACCATCCATGATGTCAAATGCACCACCCATCCATGCAAAAACAGCTGCCCATAAAAAGATATTTTGAGATATAAAATAAGTAGCTATGAGCCCTGCTGCTATATTTGAAAATGTAACTAAATTTGCAAGATTAAAATGTGAACGGCTAGAATATAGAAATTTCATTTGACATCTCCTTTTATAAAGCCGTAATTATATCACAATTTTTATTGACAAGTTTAATTACCTTAGATACAATTCAATATATGGTTTTAGGAAAAATAATGATAAAAACAGATTTTACTGATAGCGAAGTTGAGAGATATGCTAGGCATATTATATTAAAAGATGTAGGTATAGAAGGACAATTGAAGCTTTTAAATTCTAAGGTTTTGATTGTGGGAGCTGGCGGACTTGGAAGTCCTGCGGCTCTATATCTGGCGGCCGCTGGTGTTGGAACTATTGGGGTAGCCGATGGTGATGTTGTGGATTTGAGTAACCTTCAAAGACAGATAATACACTCAACTAAAGATATAGGAATTCTAAAAACTAAATCAGCTAAGCAAAAGATGCAAGAGCTTAATCCTGATATTAAAATCATTACTTACGATACATACCTAAACGCTTCAAACATACTAGATATCGTAAAAGATTATGATTTTGTGATAGATGGCGCAGATAATTTTGCTACAAAATTTTTGATCAATGACGCTTGTGTGTTAGCAAACAAGGCTTTTTCTCATGGCGGTATCTTGAGATTTATCGCCCAAACTATGACCATCGTGCCAAATGTTTCTGCTTGTTATGCTTGTGTGTTTGATTCGCCCCCGCCAGTGGATAGTGTTCCTACATGTTCGAGTGCTGGAGTTCTTGGAAGTATAGCAGGAGTTTTAGGGAGTATTCAAGCAACTGAAGCTATAAAATATATAACTGGAGTTGGTAATCTTTTGACAGATAAACTCCTCATCGCAGATTTGGCAAGTATGGATTTTGATAAGATAAAATTCAAAAAAAATCCACAGTGTAGAGTGTGTGGTGAAAATGGTATAAAGCATTTGAGTGGCTATGAACAAAGAACTTGTGAAGCATAAAATAAAAGGACATATAAATGAGTAAAATAATAAAAGACTTTAGAGGGATAAAATGCCCTATAAATTTTGCAAAAACAAAATTAGTTCTCGCTAGTCTGGAAGATGGCGACATACTGGAGCTTTTCATAGATGATGGCTCAGCTATAAAAAACTTACCAGGTTCAGTCGAAAAAGAAGGGCATAAAATTCTTTCTAGGGAAGAACAAGGTGATGGCAGTTGGTGCATAACTATAGAAAAATGAGACTTTTTATAGATGGAGATGCTTTTCCAAATCTTTTAAAACCTATACTATTTAGGGCAATCGAGCGACTTAGATTAGAGAGTATTGTGGTTGCCAATAAAAAGATAAATATCGGAAAATCAAAAAACATAACTTATAAGATAGTGGAACTAGGAGCTGATGAGGCTGATAACCACATAGTAGAGACGGTGCAAGAAAATGATTTGGTTATCACAGCTGATATCCCCTTGGCCGATAGAGTTATAGATAAAAATGCCCATGCCATAGACCACAGAGGCGAGTTATATAGCAAAGACAATATAAAACAGTATTTAGCCATGCGAAACTTAATGCAAGAGATAAGAGATACTGGAGAAATTACAAAAGGACCAGCACCATTTGGCAAAAAAGATGCATACGAATTTGCAAATCAGCTAAACTCTTTTTTGGCCAAACACTAAAATATCTATTTTATATTGGTCTCATAATATATACGGGATTATCATCTTAGTTTTTTGCATATAAGCAAGGTAAGCTTGAGATTTTTTGCTCCAAAGCAACTCTTCTTTTTTGGCTTTTAAAAAAAGAACTAAAATAAGCAGCAAAAAGGTTGTGATATTAAATGTATTTAAATTATAAATGATAACACCTAACATCATAAAGGTCACAGAAAAATACATAGGATGTCTGATGTATTTATATACACCATTCGTTGCCAAGACTGCTTTGTCTTTAATCTCTGGTATGATATTAAAATTGCCAAGCCCATTATGAAACAAAGCATAAATACCAACTACAAATCCGATAGAAAATATAGCAAAAGTAATTACATGTGAAAAAATTGAGTCATTTGTATATAGCAGTGTCGCTATAAATAAAAATTGCAAAGATACAAGAGTATAAGAGTATATTTTTTGTTTCATTTGAGTATTTTAGCAAAAAATAGTAAATTTATTATCTATTTATCAAAATATTGTATAATTCTACACAATTTAGAAAATGGTGGGCGAAAGCCTTAATTCAAACTTTTTAATTTTATTTTTAATTTTCACCTCAAAAATGGAAAACAAAAATGGACAACAAAAGGATGGAAAACAATTAAGAATTTACTTTCTTATGGAAAACAAAGAAATGGAAAACAAACATGGAAAACAAACCCCAATACCTATTTACAAGTGAAGTTGTAAGTCCAGGACATCCAGATAAATGTGCCGATATAATCGCTGATAGCATAGTTGATGCTCTTATAATCGCTGATTCAAACTCAAGAGTCGCTAGTGAAGTTTTTGTAGCTGGAAAGCATGTGATAATAGGTGGTGAAGTCGCTACAAATGCAGACTTTAAAACAAAAGACTTTAAACAAATAGCCAAAGATGCTCTTGTGAAGATAGGATATAATGGAAAATCAGCTTTTACAAAAGAGCAGTGTTTGTATCCCGAGGATGTCGAGGTACAAGTTCTTTTAAACCAACAAAGTGCAGATATAAACCAAGGAGTTGACCAAGATAGTGGTGAGATTGGAGCAGGCGATCAAGGCATCATGTTTGGTTTTGCCATAAATGAAACGGCAGATTTTATGCCCTCAGCCATCACTTATGCAAGAATGCTTTGCGATAAAGTTTATAATTATGCACTTAAACACAACCAAAAACTAGGAGTTGATGTTAAAACTCAAGTTACTATGGATTATAGTACTAAAGAAAACTTTGAAAACTGTCTTCCTCAAAAGATTCATACTATCGTAGTTTCTGCTCCTTCAACTCAAGACATGAATATAAAAGAAGTTCGCGAACTTATAAAGGGTCTTATAGATGATACTGGTCTTCCCCCAAGACTTTATGACCCACAAGACACGATAATACATATAAATCCAACAGGAAGATATGTAAATCATAGTCCTTTGCATGATTCAGGTTTGACAGGGAGAAAACTCATAGTCGATAGTTTTGGAGGATATTCTCCAATTGGCGGAGGTGCACAAAGCAGTAAGGACTATACTAAAGTCGATAGAAGCGGACTTTATGCTAGTAGATGGATAGCAAAACATATAGTTGCGAGTGGATTAGCAAAAAAATGTTCTGTTCAGCTTTCTTACGCCATAGGTGTTGCAAAACCAGTTTCGATTAGTGTTGATACTTTTGGAACATATGCTAGTGTAAGTGATGATATTTTATCAAATTTTGTTATGAAAGCTTTTAGCCTTACCCCAAGATGGATAACTGAGAAATTTGCTTTAGATAAACCAAGTAAAGATACATTTTTATATGCTGATGTTGCAGCTCGTGGACAAGTTGGACAGAGTGATTATCCATGGGAAAAGCTAGATGCATTAGAGCTTTTTGAAGTTCTAAAATAGCTTGCATATAAAAATGAAATTTAAAACTTCTTACAAAACCATAAAGGACTTAAGATATCCTTTATGGTATGTTTTTATAGTTGAGACAAAACTCTAATCTCTTATGGTCGTATGTAAGAATAGCCTTGCTCTTGAAGTTCAACAATTCTTGCAACACCTGATTTTACTTTGCCCACGCCTTCAGATAGTTTTGGGAAATAACCGTGTTTTCTTTTGAATTTATGCATGGTATTCATGCAAGCAGAAAACTTAATATCGCTTTGTGCTAAAGATGTTACTCTTTTACTCTGTTTATTTTTTGCAGTTAGCAGTGATAGCCCTGGACCATAAGCTACAATCTCTATGATTACATTATCCATGCCATAAAGCTTCTGTAAATTCACACTATTGTTTAATGCAATTTTTTGTGCTACTGGGTTGTTTGTGCTTACTTGTATAACTACTTTGTGAATCTTTGAACCTGCCACAGCACTTGTGCTAAATAAGCCTAACATTAATAATATGCTTAACATAATTTTCTTCATTACTTAATCCTTTAAAACTTTTATTCGGATTATTATATCATATTAAGTACAGATATTATATAAAACAAAATTATACTAGTTAGGTTTTATAATTCCACTGATGCCACCATTTGCACTATGATAGATGGTGGTATCATATTTTTTTGCATAAAATCTAAGTAGCAAATGTTGCAAAGTTGGCTCGATTGATGGTTTGAACCAAGCATTGTTGCTGATGACTATCATCCTTTTTGGTGAGTTTTTAAAAAGTTCATCAGTTGTTGCTTCAAAGCAGATAGCGCTTCTGAATTTTACTCCTTTTATATCAAAATTGGTTGGATTTTTTGCTGTTGCATAATCTTCTGCGGAGTTAAAAAATACTTTATTTATAAAATTTTTTATAAAATCAGGCAAAGGTATTTCCTCTCCAAATGGCACTAAAATGATTTTGTGCCCTATTTGCAAATTTCCTCTTTGGAAAAAATATGAAGAGTTGTATATCTTATCGTTTTGATATGTTAACCCTCCTGCTATGATGTCAATTTTTAAGGATAATTTTTTAAGTACTTCTATCTCATCGCTATGTAGATTTAGATATTGTGGAAATGCACTTTCAGGAAGCACTATTAAGTCAAATTTATTTTTAATTGCCTTTTCTATAAGTGTAAAATTGTCTCTTACGATTTTGTATTCATATCTTTTATCCCATTTTTGGGCTTGATTGATGTTTGATTTTACAATCTTTACATGTAGAGGCAATTTTTGTATTTTTAATGTCGGCTGATATAGACAAACAGCAAAGAACAACACAGAAAAAAACTTTCGCCAAGAAGAGAGATATATGAGGGAAATCACGCCAAGAAGAAAAAGTGCATAAAAGTAAACATTTGTATTGAAATAGCTATTGATGAGAGGTAATTCAAGCTTAAGCCAGTTAAATCCAAAAGGAGATAGATAGCTAAGAGAAAACAATAAAATAGCTCTTATAAATATATTTGAAAATATCCCAATAATCCTAAAAATAAACGCATAAACAAGAGCAATTCCAACTGTAACAATAGGGGCAAGATGAGCTAAATCATAATACCTGAAACTAAGCCCAATCCAATAAAACCAAAATACTCCAATAAAAAATCCACTCCAAAATAGTTCATATTTCTGTGCTTTAAAAAGAAGATAAAATCCCAAAATTGCAAAAAAAGAATTTAATAATTTTGTACTAATATGAAAATATTCAAGATATATAAAAATTGACAAACAAAAAGCGATAACAAAGGCTTTTATTATGTAATAAATGGTAAAATAATCTCTTAAAATTTTTACATAAAAGGATTTACATGCAAGGCGGTTCAAATTTAGTGACTTCTTTATTACCATTAGTCGTACTTTTTGCGATTTTTTATTTTTTGGTTATAAGACCTCAACAAAAACAAGCAAAGCAACACAAGGATATGATAGCAGGTCTGAAAAAAGGAGACAAAGTTATCACAAACGGCGGACTTATATGTGAGGTGGTTAAACCTGAAGAGAATTTTATCAAAGTTTCACTTAATAATGATGTAACTGTAAAAATCTCAAAAGAATATATAGCGAAAAAAATAGATGAGTAAAGGTGGATTAAATTACCGCTTGGTGATTTTTTTCATCGCAATTGTATTTGGAGTAGGTTTTTCTCTACCTACTTTTTTGCAAACTAACAAAGGCTCCAAGATATCCTTAGGACTTGACCTTCAAGGTGGTTTGCATATGCTTCTAGGTGTAAAGACTGATGAAGCTATAAAATCAAAGATGAAATCAATCGCTTCAAGCGTCAAGTTTTTTACGGATAACAATGACATAGTCATAGATGAGTTGAGAATTAGTGGCGAACTTGTAACTTTTACACTGCTAGATGGAGATGAAGAGAAAAATCTAGATGCTATGCTTAAGAAGATTCAAGGTTTGCAAGTCAAAAAAGAGAAATTAAGATATACCTTGAGCTTAAGCAATTCAGAGAAAGTTGCAACCAAAAAATTTGCAATTTCCCAGGCAGTTGAAACGATAAGAAACAGGCTTGATCAATTTGGTTTGAGTGAGCCAAATGTTGCCAAGCAGGGAGTTGATAAGATACTTGTTGAGCTTCCGGGCATAAAAACTATCGAGCAAGAGAAGAGAGCAAGGGAACTTATAGCAAAAGCAGCACATCTACAGTTGATGGCAATAGATGAGAAAAGAGCCGATCAAGCAAACAGCATGAGCGAATACGAAGCTGCTAGTTATGGTGATATCATATTGCCTGATTCTAGAAACCCACAACAAAAACATATCGTAAAAAGTGTTCCGATCTTAGATGGCAGTATGCTAACAGATGCAAAGGTGGGTTTTAGCAATATGAACCAACCAGTGATCAACTTTACGCTAAACAGCGAAGGTGCCAAGATATTTGGAGACTATACAGCCAAAAATGTTGGAAATCATCTGGCTATCGTTTTGGATAATCTTGTCTATTCTGCACCAGTTATAAGAGAGAGAATTGGTGGAGGAAGTGGACAAATAAGTGGTGGATTTAGTGTTAAAGAGGCTCATGATGTAGCGATTGCTCTTAGGAGCGGTGCGCTCTTGGCTCCTGTGAAGCTACTAGAAAAAAGAAGTGTAGGACCAAGTCTTGGAGCTGATAGTATAAAAGCTAGTATGCTAGCACTCATCACTGGTTTTGTTCTGGTGTTTTTATTTATGATAGTTTACTATGGTATGGCAGGATTGATTGCAGATATCGCACTTTTGGTGAATCTGTTTTTAGTGATAGCTATCATGGCTCTTTTTGGGGCAACTCTGACACTGCCTGGAATGGCGGGTATTGTACTGACGGTTGGTATGGCAGTTGATGCCAATGTTATCATAAACGAACGGATACGGGAGCTCTTTAGAGAGGGCAAAAGTGTAGCACAAGCTGTTGAAAAAGGTTATGCAAATGCTATGAGTGCCATCTTGGACGCCAATATAACCACTTTGATAGCTGCTGTTGTTTTGTATGCCTACGGAACAGGACCTATAAAAGGTTTTGCGGTAACCATGAGTATAGGTATTTTAGCCTCTATGCTAACTGCGATTTTAGGAACACACGGAATTTACCAATACTTGATGCCAATTATCGACAGAAGCAAAAGTCTGCCATTTTGGTTTGGCGTAAGGAGAAGTAAGTAATGCAGATATTTTCAAAAGATAAAACCTATAATTTTATGGGAAAGAGCAATATTTTTATATCTGTCTCTATTGTTCTTATATTGGCTTCGTACTTCTTTTTATACACTAAAGGCTTAAACTACGGTATAGATTTTTCAGGTGGAACTGTTGTGCAAGTTAAGTACGACAAAAAAGCTCCAATCAAACAGATAAGAAAAAGTATAACAAAAGAGAAGGCATTTTCAAATGCTACTATAACAGAGTTTGGCTCACCAAATGAAGTTATCATTCGCTTTTCCACAACAAGTGGAAATGTCAGCACAGATGCTGGGGATAGGATTAAAGGGCTATTGAAAGGTACTGGTAATTTTGAGATAAGAAGAGTCGATATCGTTGGTCCAAAAGTCGGAGGAGAGCTAAGAGAAAAAGGCATTATGGCGATGGTCATGTCAATTTTGGCTATACTGATATATGTAGGGTTTAGATTTGAGTGGAGATTTGCAGTAGCATCTGTTATGGCATTAGTCCATGATATCTCTATCGCTATGGGTGCGATTGCATTTTTTCAAGTAGATGTAAATCTTGATGTTTTGGCTGCACTCTTGACTCTTCTTGGGTACTCCTTAAACGATACAATTATCGTCTTTGATAGGATTAGAGAGGGGATTACGCAGACGAAAGATTTAAATCTATTTAATGTTATAAATGACTCAGTTTCTAAAACACTCTCAAGAACAATTCTTACATCTTTGACAACATTTTTTGTTATTTTGACACTGTTTTTACTAGGTGGCGAGATAATTTACAGCTTTAGTTTTACTCTCTTAGTCGGTATCATAGTCGGAACTTACAGCTCTGTTTTTGTGGCATCTCCTATGCTTAAATGGTTAGGATTTGATTTAAAAGACTACAAAGCGAAACAGGTGGCAAAAGAGAAGAGAAGAATAGAGCGAGAAAAGATGAGAGCACAATACGAAAAAGGCATGATGTAAAAAAAGGAGGTAGAGAATGGATTGGGGAAAAGTAGTATATATATTTTTTGCTTTGATGAGCTTAACAACAACAGCTGGTTTTCTATATGAAGATAATGGCACAGCACTTTTTATAGCAGCTTCAATCAATCTAGTCTCTACGCTTTTAAAAATTGGTGTAAAAAATATACTTTCAGCAGAACTATTCGCAAGTTCATTAGTTGCAGATTTGCATCTAATTCCAGCTTATATAATGTTTGAAATAAATGGCAATGTCAGGATGGCTATAGCCCTTGCGATAGGTGCAGTCATAGCAAATCTCTTCTCGATAGCATTGGTGCTGATAGAAGCGTCAAAAACCAAAGAAGAGTTTTAATCGGAGTATAAATGCAATACAATGTTTCAAAGATAGAAGAAAAGTGGCAAAAATACTGGAGTAAAAATGCTTCATTTGAGCCTGAAGATGATTTTACAAAAGAGAAAAAATATATACTAAGTATGTTTCCATACCCTAGTGGTAAAATACATATGGGGCATGTGAGAAACTACAGTATAGGCGATGCAATCGCCAGATTTAATAGAAAACAAGGATATAATGTACTTCATCCTATAGGTTGGGACTCTTTTGGTATGCCTGCTGAAAATGCTGCTATCAAACATAAGACTCATCCAAAAAAATGGACTTATGAGAATATAGATTATATGAGAAAAGAGTTAAACTCTCTTGGTCTCTCATTTTCGAAAAAAAGAGAGTTTGCCACGAGTGACACGCTCTATACAAAACACGAACAAAAAATATTTATAGATATGTTTGAAAAGGGTTTAGTTTACCAAAAGAGTGCAGCTCTAAACTGGTGTGAAACTTGTCAAACAGTCTTAGCAAATGAGCAAGTTGAAGATGGAAAATGCTGGAGATGCGATAATGATGTCATCCAGAAGGATATGGCTGGGTATTATCTAAAAATCACACAATATGCACAAGAGTTGCTAGATGATTTAAAGACTCTTGAAAAAGGGTGGCCAAGTCAAGTTTTAACTATGCAGGAGAATTGGATAGGAAGAAGCGAAGGGCTGGAGTTTGATTTTGGTTTGAGCAGTGATTCAAAGAAGAAGCTAGATAATAATTTTGATAAATTTAAAGTTTTCACAACAAGACCTGATACGATATATGGTGTCAGCTACTCTGCCTTAGCACCCGAACATGATATAGTAAAATATCTAGTAAATCATAAACTTTTAAGTGATGAAAAAATCAAAAAAATCAAACAGATGCAATCCCTCAGCAGTAGAGATAGATCTATGGTAGAAAAAGAGGGATTGTATCTCGAATTAGATGTAGTGCACCCTTTGACAAACAAAAAGATACCTCTTTGGGTGGCAAATTTTGTTTTGATTGAGTATGGTGGAGGTGCTGTTATGGCAGTTCCAGCTCATGATGAGAGAGATTTTGAGTTTGCTAAAAAGTATGATCTGCCGATAATCCAAAGTATAGAAAATAAAAAGATAAAGTTTGACGGAAGTTGTGCTACTACAGAGTATGGATATATGGTTAACTCTGGTGATTTTAGTGGGCTAAGTAGTGATGAAGGCAAAAAGGCGATAATAAAATATTTTGAAGAAAATAGCTTGGGTAAAAAAGTTATAAATTATAAATTAAGAGATTGGGGAATAAGCAGGCAAAGATATTGGGGTGCTCCAATTCCGATGATTCACTGTCCAAGTTGTGGATTGGTAGCTGAAAAGCTAGAAAATCTGCCAGTTACGCTTCCTGATGATATAGAGATAACAGGAGAGGGCAATCCTCTGCAAACTCATCCAACTTGGAAAGATACAAAGTGTCCAAAATGTGGAAGTGATGCTCGAAGAGAGACTGATACCATGGATACATTTTTCCAATCAAGTTGGTACTTCTTGAGATATACGACTGATCCTACTATGTGGCAAGAGTTGCCATTTGATAAAAAGAGTAGTGATTACTGGATGAATGTTGACCAGTATATAGGGGGAATTGAGCATGCGATACTACATCTTTTGTACTCTAGGTTTTTTACAAAAGTTTTAAGAGATATGGGATTGCAAAGTAGCAGTGAGCCTTTTAAAAACCTGCTTACACAAGGTATGGTGTTAAAAGATGGCTCTAAGATGAGCAAATCAAAAGGCAATACAGTAGATCCTGATGAAATAATAAAAAGGTATGGAGCAGATACTGCGAGACTCTTTATACTTTTTGCTGCACCTCCGCAAAAAGAGTTAGAGTGGAACGACAGTGCTGTTGAGGGTGCTTTTAAGTTTATCAAAAGATTTACCTCTAAAACAGATATGGCAAAAAGTTGTACTGTGTTGCCAAAAATAGAGCATAATAAACTCTCAAAAAACTCAAAATATGCGAGAAAAAAAGTCTATGAAGCCTTGAAAAAATCAGATGAAATCTTCAAAGGCTCTTACACTTTCAATACTCTTATAGCCGCTTGCATGGAGGCTTTAAATGCACTGAATCAACAAGATAACGAAGATGTCTGGACAGAGGGTTATTTTGTCCTTTCAAATATACTTGAACCCATAATTCCTCATGTTTGTTGGGAGATAAGTGATGAACTGTTTAATCTGAAAAATTTTACAAAAATTCCTCTAAAAGATGAAGTTTTTGAAGAAGATAGTATAGTTATCGCGATAACTATAAATGGCAAAAAAAGGTCACAAATAGAGATAGAAGTTGGTTTAAAAAAAGAGGATATAATAGCTCAAGCCAAAGAAGAGAGTAAAAAATGGCTTGAAGGAAAATTGATTATTAAAGAGATATATGTTCCTAATAAATTGGTAAACTTGGTGGTTAAATAGATGAAATTTATATATTTTCTTTTACCTTTATTGTTGATTGGATGTGGATATAAGCCAAGTTCTGTTTATACAAAAAAGGTTTTAGGAAAAAATATACATGTAAATGTAAACATAAGTAGA
>JALUXQ010000097.1 GCA_027013265.1 Campylobacteraceae bacterium
GATGGAGATATGGGAGCACAAAACATCAAAAATGCTGGTGTAACTACACTAATGGAACTATTTAGTAATCGTTTTGTATATGCAGGAAAAAATATAGATGGTGATTTTTCAGAAATAGCACAAAGGTTTGTTGAGAAAATAGTATTTGAACAACAAAAGCATTTAAGTAGGTATTATCTGCTTATTGAAGACTCTTTAAATCTTATTGCTAAAAAGAGAAATGGTTTTATAGTTGTAGAGCAGTTATATAGACTTGAAAAACAGCTTCGTAGTGCTGGTGGTGGTGTCATTGTAATACATCATACCAATAAACAAGGTCTATTTGCTGACTCCCAACAGATTGAGAACTATGCAGATTATATGTATAAAATAGAGAGGAATGATTTTAACAACACACTGTTGTTAAAACCAGTAAAAGCGAGTAGGTATGATATTGAAGAGAAAGCCTATATGATTCAAGATAGAAAAATCACTAAAGAAATGCCATACAGTGAGGCAAATATTTCCAGTATCGAAGCGCAGTTTATTAGTGAAGTGCAAGCCATTTTAGGTGATTTAGGAGAGATAAATCAGAGTGAACTTATTAAAGAGTTGCAGATGACACTAAACACTCTCAAACTTGGTACTAAAAGAGCTATAAAATGGCTTGAAAAATGGGCAAATGAGTCAAAATGGTGTAGAGAGAAGCGACCCGAACAAAAAAATGCAGTTGTTTATTTTTTACAAGATACATCCTTGCAAAACAGCGAAACTGATAAACTGCCAAACGGTGATCTTCACATACTAATACAAGATGATAAGGGGGAATTATGTTAGAAGAAAGAATATTAAAGCTACCAGAAGTAGTAAAAATAGTGAATCTTAAAAAGTCTACTATTTACAAAAGAATGAGAGAGAATAAATTTCCTCATTCTGTCCATTTAACAGAAGGCGGACGATCTGTTGGATGGAAATTAAGTGATATCCAAAAGTACCTTGACAACTTGAGATATTAAGAAAGTGAACTATTTTTGAGCTTATTTAAGTAGTCACTCCACCATTTCATCAAAATTGTTCGTTCTTCAATGTAGGTAGCTTTGTTATAAATAGCTTTAACACTGCTACCAACACTGTGTGCTAACTGAAATTCAATAGCATCAGAGGAAATTTTATGATTGTGTATATTTTCATGTAAAATCGTAGAAGCCGTATGCCTAAAGCCATGAGCTGTATATTCATAACCTAATCGAGATAATGCTTGGTTTAAGGTGTTTTCGCTTAATATTTTCATATTTGATATTCTTGAGGGAAAAACATATTTACTCGTATTATATGAAATTTGTTTCATAGAATTTATAATCTCAATTACTGTATCAGTAAGAGGTATGTCAAGTGCTCGTTTTGTTTTCATTTCCTCTTTAGGAATACTCCAGATTTGTTGTTTAAAATCGATTTGCTCCCATTTCATTAATCGTATATTGATTGGCCGTACAAATAAATAAGGTAGTACCATAAGTGCCATTTTTGTATTGTAATCACCAAAATAATCATCAATGGAAAGGAGTACTTGTCGTAGTATTTTAGGATCAGTAGTGTGAGCAAAATTTTTGGAACTCACAGAAGCAAAAGATTCTTTTTTGTCGAGAGAATGCATTATATTTGTTTTGGCTATTCCGCTATTACAGGCATACCTGTAGATTCTTGATACAAGATCAAATGTTCTTTTTGCTGTTTCATTTTTGCCTTGATTGTCAATAATTTGAAGTACTTTTAACATCTCATGTGGCTGAATACTGTTAATGTTTCTATTCTCAAAATATGGAAAAATATATCGTTCAATTTTTCGTTGGTTACCTTTAATATAGCTTGGTGATTGACTTTTTTGTTTAGCAAAAAAGCTATCTGCAATTTTTTTAAAATTATGTTCTAGGGATGAGCTATGCTTAAGGGAAGGATTTTCTCCTGCATCTACTTTTTTTTGAGCAATAACTCTTTTTTCTCTTGCTTCTTTGAGAGAAACATCAGGATAACTACCTAATGAAATTGATGATCTTTTGTGCAGCTTATAATGAAATTGCCATTTTTTCTTACCATTTGGGAACACGACTAATATTAAATTGCTCCCATCATAGAGTTTATATTGTTTTGTTTTTGCTTTTGCATTTTTTATTTCAGTATCAGTTAATGGTTTTGTAATCTTTGGCATAATTGATTCCTTATAACAGTATTTTTGTTTTTTGAAAAAAGTATACTGTTAATTGTACCGTAAAAAATGATAGATTTTGAAAAACCAGAATGGAATACAGTGGAGTGTAAAAGTGCTTTCTAGTAGCTATTACAGGTGTTTAGTAGACTTTTTTGGAAGTTGCTGGAATGATAAGTGGTGGACCCTCAGAGATTCGAACTCTGGGAGGTGTAACCCTCGCCGGTTTTCAAGTTCGTTAAGAAAAGACCCACTATCGCTTGGAAAGCCTAGCAGAGTGGAATTTCTAAGATATGAATGGGACTCAATTTGTGTCTTTTTTATGTCTTTTTGGAGTGATA
>JALUXQ010000098.1 GCA_027013265.1 Campylobacteraceae bacterium
AAGGGTTCGAACCTCGGATGCTTGCATCACATCTTGTTGCACCACTCTATTTTGGATAAGTGTCTGTTTTTTACCTATCATGCTACTTATCTGCTGTGCAAGATTATTATTGGCACCGCCAAAGAAGATTTTTGATCCTATGCCACCATTTAAAATGGTCTCTGCAGCAGCCTTACCATAGATATTTTCAACCTGATTTACTGACTGGATGGCTAAAATCATACTTATTTTATAGCCTCTTGTTACCGTGATATACTTATCTAGGTCATTGATTTTATTGAAATTGCCGATTTCATCTAAGAATACATATATAGAGTTATCTCGTTTAGTTGGAATTTTGTTGAGAAATGTGTTATACATCAAGGAAGATATAAGGCTTGATACCAAAAAACTGTATTGAGACGATGCCTGAACAGGGATAGCTAAAAAGAGAGCTATTTTCTTTCTCCTCATCTTTTTAAACTCATAAGATGGACTTGCCATGATCCTTTTCAGTAATTCATTGTTTGCAATAGGTGCAAGAGCCATACTTGCAGTTGCAATGATTGAGAGGAGTACAGAGTCATCGTATGACTTGATTCTGCGATACTCCGAAATCATAGTTGCATCACCATATTTAATGACAAGGTTATCAAGTTCACTATTGGTTTGGTTTGAGAAGTTATTCAGTAGGTATTTAACATTTGGAAGGTTGCAGAATTGCTCTTCTCCAACTAGTACAAGTAAATTTCCCAATAGTGAAAGCAGAGCAATGGCAGACTCATTCCAGAACCTGTCTTGTCCTCCATTTGAAGCATTTGTTGAAGAGTATAATAGCGAACGCATAAGATGCTCAACATCTGCAGAGTTTTCTACAAATTCAAGAGGGTTAAAACCGATGGAGCTGTTTAAATCATTAGGATCAAGAACAACAACCTCATATCCTTTCTTTTGAAGGTAGCCTCCAGCGAGACTATATATCTCACCCTTAGGATCTAAAATAAATATACTATTTTTTCGATGATTTGCCTTATCTAAAATCATAGGGATAATCATGGAAGTTGTTTTACCCAAACCTGTAGTAGCATGGATTAAGAGGTTTTGAAAAGAGTGCTCTTCACTTAAGCGAAGACTCTTTTTGGCATCTATTAAAAGACCTCTATTATAGCTACTAATAAGTTTTTTCTTGTCACGACTTCCAAGAAATCCTTGCAGATGAAAGATGCCATACATAGAACCTAGTATGTACTTGAATGGGTAGAATATACCCTTTAATATGCTAAGGATAAGGAGTTGCTCACTCTGTTGTGATAGTCCTAAAAATCTTTTGAAGAAGTTAATGATAATTACATACATTACGACTGTAAATAGTAATAGTGCAAATAGTTGTTCCATAATATTCTTCCTCTATCCAAATTTTAAGAATGAAAAAAAGCTTAGAAACAGGTCATCTGATGTAGATGGCTTCTCCTGCTTTTTTGATTTTCTTTGAGAGATTTTTTTATTTAAGTTTTTTAATCTCTGTACCTCTTGTTGTTTTCGCGCTAATTGCTGCTTTAATTTATCATCTGCCACGACCTTTGCCTCCTTTTTTGAGTTGTTGCTCCTGAGGTGGAGTCTTTTTAATTGGTTTGGATTTTTGAATAATTTTTTGTTTTTGCTGTTTTATATTGAGCGTTTTTTCATAACCTAGATACTTAGCTCTCAAGCCTTTTTCCAAGGTCTCTAATCTGTAGTTTTTTCGCTTAGATAAGTCTCTAAGACCTATTGTCTTTGCACCTCTTTTATAAACTATGAGATTTTTACTTTTAAGATAGGTCTGAAACTCTTTTTTTGTTTGTTTTGTAAGAGCATGCTTAAATGTTGCAGTGATTTTTTGCTTCTCTGTAAGAGCACCACGAAGATATTTCATTTTACCCTCGGCAAGTTTTATTCGTTTTTCTAGCTTTTTGCTATAGTGATTTGTTGGAGTAAAGTGTGGAAACTTTTTGTTCCGTATTTGCTCCAATTTTTGCTGTGATTGCAAAAACTCTTTATTTGATACTCTATGTCTATGAGTGCCAAATAAAGGGTTATTGGAAAACAAGCAGTGTACATGTGTTTGGTTGGAGTCATTATGAATGGCAATGACTGCTAAGTGACTCTCTAAGCCTCTTAATCTAATATGCTCATCCACTAAAGTTTTCAGTGCTTGCACTTCTTCCTCTTTAGAGACATTATTTGATGAAGGGAGACTGAGTATCTCTGAAAATGCAAGGTTTTTGCCTCTTGCTCCCTCTAGATACTTTACATTTTCTGTAAATTCTTGGTTAAGTCCATCAATATCATCTGCAAAGGAGAACATATTTTTCGTGTAAACCAGTGCATCTGGCTTATTGATATATTTTAGTCTACCACTAACACCTGCTGCACTTTTAATACCTTGAAATGTATTAATCATTTGGAAGCCTTTAAATCTTCAATAAGTTGTACAAAGAGTTCATGATATTGCTTCATATACTCTAAAAGCTTC